>NZ_JBEORR010000017.1:0-4996 GCF_040302345.1 Streptomyces sp. NPDC126510
CTTACACTCCCGCCCCTCCCCCCCCCCGCCTCCGCCCCCGCCCCGCCCCCCCCCCCCCCCCCCGCGGGGGGGGGGGGGGGGGGGGGGGGCCCCGGGGGCCCCCCCCCACGGCCGTTCGCGTCATGCGCCGCGCACGCGCGCGCGTACCTCTCCGATCAGCTCCCGCTGGTAGGCGGTGTACGCGGCACGCAGTTCGGTGCCGGGCCAGCCGGCGGGCAGGAGTCCGGGCGGCAGGACGGGGTCGGCGAGCAGGTGCCGTACGACGGCGGCGAAGGCCGTCAGGCGGTCGGCCGGGCGGGGCGAGCCGGCGATGTGCGCGAGCAGAGCCCGGGCCGTTGCGGACCAGGTGTCCAACGGCCACAGGGTTTCGGCCAGTTCGCCCGGGGCACGGTCGGGGCGGGCCGTGTAGCGCTGGACGACCCGGTCCAGATCATCGGGGAGAGCACGGGTGAGATTGGCGGGCCGGAGCCAGACGCCCTCGCGGAGTTCCGCGAGCCGGAGCTCGGTCAGCCGCGTGCGCAGGTCGGCCCGTTCGGCCGGGACGCGTCCGGTCGCGGTGATCACGATCATCTCCCAGTCGCCGTGCCACGCGCGCGTGCGCGGACGCACGGCGTCGTCCTGGCGGCTCTGGCGTTCCAGCAGCCGGTCGCTGAGGCGGTAGCCCCCGTCCGTGCGCCGCAGGTCCCCGGCGGCCACCATCCGGCTGAGCGCCGCCCGCAGCGTGGAGCCGCCGACGTCGAAGCCCTCCACGAGCCGCACCAGCTCCCTGACGGGCAGTTCGGGGGGATGCGTGCCGAGGAGCAGGCTCAGGACGACCGACCGCGCGGACAGCGGGCGCAGATCGAGCGCGCCGGGCGGCGCCGGGACGTTCATCGGCATGGTCACGTACTGTACGCGGCCCATTGTGTGTTGCAGTATTGCTGCGGCTGCAGAGGAAGTGCAACACTCGACGCATGGTCTCGGCATCGGACGAACAGCCGGCGTACGGCGGACCCGCCACGCACGACGTCACCAATCAGGCCCCACCCCTCACCCCCTACGACGCGTCCGACGACACCGCCCTCCTGGAGGGGCTGCGGCGGGAGGGCGCCGGATGGGCCGAGGAGGACCTGCGGCGGCTCGGCAGGCAGGCCGGCAGCGCCCAGGCGCAGGAGTGGGCCGACCTGGCCAACCGGCACGAGCCGGAGCTGCGCACGCACGACCGGTACGGCAACCGCGTCGACGAGGTCGAGTTCCACCCCAGTTGGCACCACCTGATGCGCACGGCGATCGGGGCGGGACTGGCCGCATCACCCTGGGCGGACGACCGGCCCGGCGCTCATGTCGTCAGGACCGCAGGCGGACTGGTGTGGGGGCACACCGAGGCCGGGCACGGCTGCCCCACGTCGATGACCTACGCCGCCGTCCCCGCACTGCGCAGGCAGCCGGAACTGGCGAAGCTCTACGAGCCGCTGCTGACGAGCCGGGAGTACGACCCCGTCCTCCGGGAGCCCACGGAGAAGCGCGGGCTGCTCGCGGGCATGGGGATGACCGAGAAGCAGGGCGGTTCCGACGTCCGGACGAACAGCACGGCGGCCACGCCGACGGCCGAGCCCGGGGTATACACGCTGCGCGGGCACAAGTGGTTCACCTCGGCGCCGATGTGCGACGTGTTCCTCGTCCTGGCACAGGCCCCGGGCGGCCTGTCGTGCTTCCTGGTGCCGCGCGTCCTGCCCGACGGGACGCGCAACACCTTCCGCATCCAGCGGTTGAAGGACAAGCTGGGCAACCGGTCCAACGCCTCCTCCGAGCCCGAGTTCGACGGGACGGTGGCCTGGCTGGTCGGCCCCGAGGGGCAGGGCGTGAAGACCATCATCGAGATGGTCAACTGCACGCGGCTGGACTGCGTGATGATGTCGGCCGCGCTGATGCGCAAGTCCCTCGTCGAGGCCGGGCACCACGCGCGCCACCGCAGCGCGTTCGGCGCACGGCTCGTGGACCAGCCGCTGATGCGCAACGTTCTCGCCGATCTGGCACTGGAGTCCGAGGCCGCCACGACGCTCACCCTGCGCCTGGCGGGCGCTGCCGACCGGGCGGTACGCGAAGACGATGCGGACGGGTCGGAGGCCGCGTTCCGCCGGATCGCCACCGCCGTCGGCAAGTACTGGGTGACCAAGCGGGGTCCGGCCTTCACCGCGGAGGCACTGGAGTGCCTCGGCGGAAACGGCTACGTCGAGGACTCGGGCATGCCCCGGCACTACCGTGAGGCTCCCCTGCTGTCGATCTGGGAGGGCTCGGGGAACGTCAACGCGCTCGACGTGCTGCGGGCGCTGAGCCGCGAACCGGGCACCGCCGAGGCGCTGTTCGGCGAGTTCGCCCTCGCCCGGGGAGCGGACGCCCGTCTGGACTCGGCCGTGACGCGGCTCAAGACGGGTCTGTCCGAGGCGTCGCCGGCCACGGCTCGCCGTCTCGTGGAGCAGATGGCGCTGGCCCTCCAGGCCTCCCTCCTCGTCCGGCACGCCCCGGCGGCCGTCGCCGACGCGTTCTGCGCGTCGCGGCTCGGGGGCGACTGGGGGCACGCGTTCGGGACGCTGCCGCCGACGGCGGACCTGGACGCGATCGTGGAGCGGGCGCTGCCCGGCGGCGGGGGCTGAGGCGCCGGGGCGGGGCGGGCCGGACACGGTGTGCGGACCGGCCAGGGCCGGCCGGCTCGAACTCAAGCCATCATGCGCACAGTTCGCGCACAGTCACCTCCCGATTCCGCTTCGTTGTCAGTGCCGTGGTGCAGACTCCCCGTCGTCGGCACTTCGTCTGGGGGAGGACAACGTGTTCAGGGGGATGGACGAGGTCGACTGGGCCTCGCTGCGCCACGCGTACGGCAGCGCGGAGGATGTGCCCGGATTACTGCGGGGGCTGGCCTCCGCCGACCCGGCCGAGCGACAGACCGCGCTCGACGGGATGTACGGCGCCGTGCACCACCAGGACGACGACGTGCGCGACTCGACGCTCGCCTGTGTTCCGTTCCTCCTCACGCTCGCCGGCCGTCAGGAGGTGCGGGACCGGGCGGGGGTGGTGGAGCTCCTCGTCAGCATCGGCGATGTCGCCGGTGCCCGGGGTGATCGCGCGGCAGAGGTGCGGGACACCCTGCGCGCGCGTGCCGACGTCTTCGTCCGTCTCGCGGGGGACCCGGACGCCGCAGTGCGCCGGGTGGTCCCGGGCGCGCTGGTGCGGTACGTGGATCGACCGGCGCGGCTGCTCGCCCTGTTGCGGGAGCGAATCACCGTGGAGCGGGACGACCGTGTCCTGCTCGCCCTCGCGGAGAGCCTCGGCCTGTTCGCGCGGCGCCACCGCCCGGCCGGTGAGGCCCACGCCGCCGAAGAGGCCTACGCTGCTGAGGCCGTGCGCCTGCTGGTCGAACTGAGCGGGCCGCCTCACGGCCCCGGTCTCCGGCTCGCCGCGCTCGGCCAGCTCGCGGGATGCGCCCCGGATCTGCTCCCCTCCGATCTCGTACCGACCGTCGTCCGGCTGCTCAGGGACAGATCGGGGAGGCGGGCCCGGGCGGGAGGCCCCGAGGACTGTCCCGGTCCGGACACGCTCGCCGCCCGGCTGCGGCGGCTGCGTCCCTCGGACGAGGAGGGCTCCCGGCTGTTGCGGACCCTGCACTGCGCGCTCGACAGCCGGGTGGCCGACCGTGTCGCCCTGCTGTGCGGGCAGTTGACCAGCCCGGATCCCCTCGACCGGTGCAACGGCGTGTGGATGTCGGCCGGGCTCTTCCGGGAGTGGCGCACCGGCCTCGCGGAGCCGGTGGCCCTCATCGGCAACCAACTGGGCTCGGAGGAGGTCCGGTTGCACGACGCGGCGGTCACGGTCCTGCTGGAGCTCGCCGAGCTGGCCGCGCCCGCCGCGGACCATCTCCACGCGTTGGTGACGTACCGTCCCGAGCTGCGCATACGACATGGCGAGCGGGGCGCGCCGGCCCTGGGCGGACCGCTCAAGGCACTGGCCGGGACGGGGGACGCGCGGGCCACGCCGGTGCTGGCCGAGGTGCTGGCGGGGCCGGTCGTACCGCACGATCTGGGGCTGGCCGTGCCCCACCTGGGCCGCGCGGCCGTGCCGCTCGTCCCCGCGCTGCGGCAACGGCTCGCGCGCGTACCGCTGGACGCGTCCGACACCTGCGAACGGGCCGTTCCCCTGCTGTCGGCCCTCGCCGCGCTGGGCGACTACGCCTCCGTGCCCGCTGTGGTGCGGCTGCTGCGCGGCATGCCGGACGGGCTGCGGCGGCGCGACGCCGTCATGGAGGCGGCGGTTCGTGCCCTCGGCACGTTCGGCGGCGCCGCACACGAGGCGGTACCGGATCTTCGCGGACTGCTGGAGAGCGACCGCGCGGTCGCGGCGGCGGACGCGCTGTGGTCGATCACGGGCGACGCGCATGCCGTGCTGCCGGCGCTGCTCCGCGCACTGTCGGACACGTCGACGGAGCCGGGGGGCGGCCGCCGGCGCCGTGCGGCGGCCGTACTGGGACGACTGGGCCCGGCCGCCCGCCCGGCCCTGCCCGGGCTGCGCGAGCTGGCCGAGCGCGGTGACCCACGGACCCGGGCCACCGCCGCCTGCGCGGTGTGGCGGACGACGGGGGATCCGGAGCGGTTCCTCCCCGCCCTCCGCTCCGCGTGGAGAGAGCACCCGCGCACGCGCGCGACGATCGCCGCGTGCGTCTCGGCACTGGGCCCGGCGGGAGCGCCCCTGCACGACCTGCTCCGAACGGAGCTCGCCTCTCCCCTACGGCACCGCACCGACGCCGGCGGCAACGGCATACGCGAGGACCTGACGCTGCTCCGGGCGTGCGCTCAGGCGCTGGCCGGAGCGGGGCACCGGTAGGGCCGGAGCCTGCCGATGTGGCCGGAGTGGGGCGCCGACAGGGCCGGAGCCCGCCGGTGGCCCGAGTGGGACGCCGACAGGGCCGGAGCCCGCCGATGGGCCGGAGTGGGGCGCCGACAGGGCCGGAGCCCGCCGGTGGCCC
>NZ_JBEORR010000017.1:5095-179711 GCF_040302345.1 Streptomyces sp. NPDC126510
CGAGTGGGACGCCGACAGGGCCGGAGCCCGCCGATGGGCCCGAGTGGGACGCCGACAGGGCCGGAGCCCGCCGATGGGCCCGAGTGGGACGCCGACAGGGCCGGAGCCCGCCGATGGGCCCGAGTGGGACGCCGACGCGGTCTCACCCCGTCGTACGGCCCCACATCGGGCCGAAGCGGGCCCACTCCGCCTCCCACTGGTCGACGCGTCGACGCTCCAGGCGACCACGAAGGGCACGGCCGGCGACCAGGGGGACGGCGGCGGCGCAGAGGCCTGCCACGCCCCCGATCAGGGAAGCCCGTACACGGGCCTGGGACTCGGTGACGGGCCGGGTGACCTGACGGCCCCCCGAGTCGGTCCACACGGTGACCGGAGCCCCGACTGCGCTGCCCGCCGGCACCCGCAGCTGGCCGGAGTGCTCGGACCCGTCCGCGGCGGTCCACCGCGCCGTCGCCCACACCGTCTCGGCGCGGGACACACGGCCGTTCTCGGAGACCGCCCCGGGGGCGCGCTCGGCGAGCCGTGCCACGAGGGGGCGCCACTCGGCGCGTTCCCGGGCCAGTCCGTCCTCGACGGAACGGTTCACCGCCGTCCCGGCGAGCAGCCCCACGAACACGGTGAGCATCCACACCCCCAGGACGACCCAGGCCTCCACCCGGTCGCCACGGCGCTTGAGCGGATTGCGCCGCCAGCGCCACAGCCACACCTTCGGACCACGTAACGCCATCGAAGGCCTCCTCCTCACGAGCCCACGACCATTCCGCCGCTCTCCCCATACGGACGGCGGCGCCTGGATGCTCACTGCGCCTACCCGGCGCGACGATCTCCACGGTCGCCCCGCCCCGGCGAGCGCCCGGCCGAAGCGACCCGAGAAACCCGCGCCCGCCCGGCCGACACCCCGCTGACCTGGACCGGAACCCGTTTGGGAGGTGACTGTCAGTGGTCGGGTGCAGACTGGCCGGTGTTCGGGACGAGGGCGTCAACGACGACGCCGCGGAGGTGATCGGCATGACCGAGGTACTGCTCGCCGTGGGCACGCGCAAAGGCCTGTTCATCGGGCGCCGGCGAGGTGGCGGGGCCTGGGAGTTCGACGAGAGCCCCTACTTCAACGCGCAGGCCGTGTACTCGGTCGCCCTCGACACCCGGGCCGGGGCCCCGCGGCTGCTGGTCGGCGGCGACAGCGCGCACTGGGGCCCGTCCGTGTTCCACTCCGACGACCTCGGCCGGACCTGGACCGAACCGGCCCGCCCGGCGGTCAAGTTCCCGAAGGACACGGGGGCGTCCCTGGAGCGGGTGTGGCAGCTGCACCCGGCCGCCGCTGAGCCGGACGTGGTGTACGCGGGCACCGAGCCGGCCGCGCTGTACCGCTCGGAGGACCGCGGGGAGACGTTCGAGCTGGTCCGGCCCCTGTGGGAGCACCCCACGCGGTCGAAGTGGGTGCCGGGCGGCGGCGGTGAGGGCCTGCACACCGTGCTCACCGACCGGCGCGACCCCAAAGCGGTGACGGTCGCCGTCTCGACCGCCGGCGTGTTCCGCACAGTGGACGGCGGCGCCAGCTGGTCACCTTCCAACTCCGGCGTCTCCGCGGTGTTCCTGCCCGACCCGAACCCGGAGTTCGGCCAGTGCGTGCACAAGGTCGCGCGGGACGCGGCCCTTCCGGACCGGCTGTACCTGCAGAACCACTGGGGCGTGTACCGCAGCGACGACGCCGGCGCGCACTGGACGGACATCGGCGAGGGCCTGCCGTCCACGTTCGGATTCGCGGCGGTGGCGCATCCGCACCGGGGCGACACGGCGTACGTGTTCCCGATCAACGCCGACGCCGACCGCGTCCCGGCCGACCACCGGTGCCGGGTCTACCGGACTACCGACGCGGGCAAGAGCTGGGAGCCCCTTTCGGCGGGACTGCCCCAGGAGGACCACTACGGCACGGTGCTGCGCGACGCCATGTGCACGGACGACGCCGACCCCGCGGGCATCTACTTCGGCAACCGCAACGGCGAGGTGTTCGCGTCGGCCGACGACGGCGACAGCTGGCAGCAGCTGGCCTCGCACCTGCCGGACGTGCTGTGCGTGCGGGCCGCGCTCGTCGGCTGAGGCAAGGACGAGGGGGAGACGGGGACAGAGGAACAGGCGGGGGACGAGGGTGCACACAGGCATTGGCCACCGGTTGATCGGCGCTGTCCGTACAGCAGTAGGGTGACGCCCGTGGCACCACGACCCTTGCATGAAATCGTCGAAGCGGGCTGGGCGAAGGCCCTGGAACCGGTGGCCGAACGCGTCGCCGCGATGGGGGACTTCCTCCGTGCGGAGATCGCCGCGGGACGCACCTACCTCCCGGCGGGGCCGAACGTACTGCGGGCCTTCCAGCAGCCCTTCGACGACGTACGCGTCCTGATCGTCGGTCAGGACCCGTATCCCACTCCTGGGCACGCGGTGGGGTTGTCGTTCTCGGTGGCGCCGGAGGTGCGGCCGCTGCCCGGCAGCCTCATCAACATCTACCGCGAGCTGAACTCCGACCTGGGGCTTCCCCAGCCGTCCAACGGCGACCTCACGCCGTGGACGCGACAGGGTGTGCTGCTGCTCAACAGGGCGCTGACCACCGCCCCGCGCAAGCCCGCCGCCCACCGGGCCAAGGGCTGGGAGGAGGTCACGGAGCAGGCCATCCGGGCCCTGGCCGGGCGCGGCAAGCCGCTGGTGTCCATCCTGTGGGGCCGTGACGCCCGTAATCTGCGTCCACTCCTCGGTGACCTGCCCTCGGTCGAATCCGCCCATCCCTCCCCGATGTCGGCGGACCGGGGCTTCTTCGGCTCACGCCCGTTCAGCCGGGCCAACGACCTGCTGATCCGCCAGGGCGGCCAACCGGTGGACTGGCGCCTGCCATGACCGGGGCGCCGGAAGGTTCCGGGTTTCTCGCCGTGGACTCCGGCGGCTCCGGGCTCCGGGCCGTGATCGGGACCGCCGAGCGCGGACCGCTGGCCCGCCGGGCGTCCGGTGAGCCGGTGCGCACGGGCGAGCGGGGCATCGATCCCGAGCACTTCATGGCGCAACTCGTGCCGTTGGTGCGTGCCTTGACCGCGGAGGCGGGAGCGGTGGCGCTGACCACCGTCGCCGTGGGCGCGGCCGGGATGGCTTCCCTGGGGGACGGGCTGCGAGCCGAACTGCCCGGCGCCCTGGCCCGGGAGTGGGGGGTGCGCCGGGTCGCGCTGGCCGCCGATGCCGTGACCGCGTACGTGGGTGCGCTCGGGCCGCGCCCCGGTGCCGTGGTCGCCGGCGGTACCGGGCTGGTCGCGGTGGGCACCGACCTGACCGGCTGGCGGCGTGCGGACGGCTGGGGGCATCTGCTCGGCGACTGCGGAGGCGGTGCCTGGATCGGCCGGGCCGGCCTCGAGGCCGCGCTGCGCGCCCACGACGGGCGCCAGGACGGCTCGGCCCGCCTGCTGGCCTGCGCCGAGGAGGAGTTCGGGCCGGTCGCGGGGCTGCCCGGCGCGCTGTATCCCCGTCCCGACCGGCCCGCCGTGCTCGCCTCCTTCGCACCCCGCGTGGCCGCCTGCGCGGACGAGGATCCCGTCGCCGCGGACATCCTGCGTACCGCCGCCCGGCACATGGCGGACTCCGCGGCGGCCGTGTGCCCCTCCGGCGGCGAGCCGCGCGTCGCCGTCACCGGTGGCCTGTTCGAGCTGGGCGATCCGCTACTGGGGCCCCTGGACGGAGAACTGGCCCGGCGGCTCCCCAGGGCGCGGCGGGTTCCGGCCGAGGGCGATCCGCTGCACGGCTCCGTGCGCATCGCGGCCGAACTGGGCGCCGGTTCCCTCACGCTGCCCGGTGACGAGAGGATGCTGTCCGTGACCATCCGTTCGGGTGATTGATCCGATCGCGTCCGATCCGTACGTAACTCAATAGACAAAACGGGACGGATACCGCTCACCTGCACCCTCCCCGAACAGAGGAACCCAGGAAGCCAGTAACATGCGGCGCCATGAGTTCCCCCACTGGGCCCGCGGATGGCCTGCCCGTACGAATGCCGCGCCCCCGCCAGCCCGGACGGCATCGCCGTCCCGAGCCGCTGGTTGCTCCCGAGGGCGCGCCCGCGCTCGTCCTCGCCGTGCCGGGGACGCCCAGTAACACCACGCGCAGCCTCGCCGAAGAGGTCGTGAGCATCGCCCGCTCCGAGCTGCCCGGCCTCGACGCCCGTATCGGATACCTCGACGGGGACAACGCGGAGTTCCCCTCGCTGCAGGCCGTGCTCGTGCACGCGGCCGAGGAGCGCACGGCCCGTTTCGAGCAGGCCCGTGCCGCCGGCATGGACGTCAAGATGCCCGACGGCCCCGTCGCCGTCGTCGTGCCGCTGCTCGCGGGCCCGGACGGTTCGCTGCTGCGCCAGGTCCGCCAGGCCCTCATGGAGAGCCGTGTCGCCGCCGAGCTGACCGACGTCCTCGGGCCGCACCCGCTGCTCGCCGAGGCGCTGCACGTGCGGCTGTCCGAGGCCGGTCTGGCCCGTGCGGACCGCGCCCGGCTGTTCACCGTGGCGACGGCCGCGGACGGCATCATCCTCGCTTCGGTGGGCGGTGACGAGGCCGTGCAGGCGGCGGGCATCACCGGCATGCTGCTCGCCGCGCGTCTCGCCGTTCCGGTGATGGCCGCGGCCCTGGACCAGGAGGGCTCCATCGCGTCCGTCGCCGAGCAGCTGCGCTCCTCGGGCTCGCAGCAGCTGGCGCTCGCGCCGTACCTGATCGGCCCGGAGATCGAGCAGGTCCTGCTCGAGGAGGCCGCGAGGGAGGCCGGATGCTCCGCCGCCGAGCCGCTCGGCCCGTACCCGGCGATCGGCAAGCTGGCCCTGGCCAAGTACACGACGGCGCTCGGTATCGCGCCGCAGCAGGCGCAGAGCGCGCCCGTGCGCTGACACCGGGCGCCGCGCACGACATCGACAAGGCCCGCTCCGGTTCGGAGCGGGCCTTCTCCGTCGGGGGCGTCCGGCACGGTACGGGCGGCCGGCGACTCCCGCTCAGCCGAGGGTCACGTACGAGGCCGCCGTCACCCTGATCGAGCCGCCTCGCCGTGGGAGGCCCGTGAGCGGGTCGACCGCGAACCAGGTCACATCGCCGGAGCGCTCGTTGGCGACGTACAGGAAGCCGCCGTCGGCCGTGAGGGCGCGTGGCCAGTGGCCGCCGCAGGGAACAGTGGTGACGAGGCGCAGGCCCTCGCCCTCGACGGCGAGCACGGACAGGACGTCCTCGCCGCGGGTGGCGGTCCAGACGAAGCGGCCGTCGCGTGAGACGGCGATGCCCGAAGGGTAGGCCTCGCGCGCCGGTGCGCCGGGCAGGACCTGGGTTTCCGACAGCGGCGTGAGGGCGCCTTCCGCCGCGTCCCAGCGGCAGACGGTGACGGAGGGGCTCAGTTCGTTGACGACGAACGCGTGGCGGCCGTCCGGATGGAAGGCCAGGTGGCGCGGCCCCGAGCCGGGACGCAGGGCGGTCTCCCGGTGCAGGGTCAGGGCACCGTCGGTCAGCGCGCACACCCGCACCGAGTCCGTGCCCAGGTCCACGCTGACGGCCCAGCGGCCGCTCGGGTCGGGCTGCACCTGGTGGGCGTGCGGCCCCTGCTGGCGGGGCGTGTGCGGACCGGCACCGCTGTGCCGGAGCACGCGGGACGCGGACCGGGCGAGTGTGCCGTCGGGGCGGAGGGGGATCGCTGTGACGCTGCCGGATCCGTAGTTGGCGGTCAGGACGTGTCCGGCGTACAGGCTGAGGTGGGTCGGACCGCTGCCGTCCACCGGCACCGGCCGCCCGGCCTGCTCGGGTTTGTCCCCGTCCACCCGGTACGCGGCCACCGCGCCCTCGGCGGTCTCACTGACCGCGTACAGCGTCTGCCCGTCCGGCGAGAGCGTCAGGCAGGAGGGGTCCGGGACGGCGTTCACGGTGCTCAGCACGGTCAGCGCGCCGGTGTCGGCGTCGACCTCCGCGGTCACGATGCCGGGGCCGCCGGCCGCCGTGAACGACCCGATGAACGCCCGCCTGCCGTGCGCCACCGCAGTCCCCTCTCGTCCGCGCGGCCGGGTGGACCGCGCAGCCGATCATGCGCGGTCTAGACCAAACGGTCAAGGGTGCGTCGCCCGGTCGGACCCGGGCCCGGCGGAGCGCACATCGGCACCGTGCCGGCCAGGGGCCGCCTACGCCCGCGCGGTCCCGTCAGGCGCCCACCAGCGGTGAGCCCGACGGGGTGCGCCCGCCTACGCCCGCGCGGTCCCGTCAGGCGCCCACCAGCGGTGAGCCCGACGGGGTGCGCAGGGGGCGGGCCAGATCGGCCAGGGCTCGCTCCAGGCCGTGCAGATGGGCCAGAGCCGGTTCCGCGTGGGGCAGGCCGTCCGCGTGGACCGCGATGTCCCTGCCCTCGGTGAGGGCCTCCACAGCGGCCTCCACCCGCCCGCACGCCGTGGCGAGACGGGCGTCGTGGGAGGCCTCCGGGTCCGCCGCGACGGCGACCAGGCCACGGATCTCGCGGGCGCAGTCGTCGAGGAGGGCCAGCACGTGCCGGGCGCGCCTCTTGCGGCCGAGCATCGGGTTCAGCGGGTGCACGAGCGGGGCGACGGAGAGCCGTACCCGGGCGAGGAGCTGCTCCAGCTCCGCCACCCGCGGGGCCGGGTCGGCGTCCGCCGCGCCCGCCAGGCGCCGGGCGGTCTCCACGGCACAGGCGTGCACACAGCGCAGGGCCCGCCGGATCCAGGCGTCGGTGATGCTGTGGGTGGTCACGGGCAGGACGAGGATCACGGCCAGGGCGGCGCCGAGTGCCCCGACGCCGGTCTCGGCGAGCCGCAGGGCGAGCAGGCCGGGGCCGAGCACGCCGAGGAGGCCGTAGAGCAGTCCGGCGAGGAGGGTGACCCAGAGCATCATCCAGGTGTAGGACACGGCGGCGGTGTAGAAGATGCCGAACACGCAGACGGCGGCCAGCGCGGCCGTGAGGGCCGGGTCGCCGTGCACGGGCATGGCCACGAGCAGGCCGAGGGCGATGCCGATGACCGTGCCGAGCAGCCGCCGGAAGCCGCGGACCAGGGTCTCGCCGCGCGAGGTGGTGTTGACGAAGATCCACCAGGTGGCGCCGACGGCCCAGTACCAGCGCTGCCCGGACACCAGCTGCCCCACGACGAGGGCGAAGCCGGCCCCGGCGGTCGCCTGGATCGCCTGGCGGGTGGTCACCCGGGCCAGACCGGTGCCGCCCGGCGGGACGGGCACGGCCGGCGGGGGCAGACGGCGCTCGTAGCACCAGAGGCCGAAGCGCACCGCGCCGGCGGCGAGGACCGACAGCAGGACGGCGGCGTACAGCTGGGGCAGCTGGCCGGTCGTGGCGTGCAGGAACTGCGCCACGAAGAAGGTCATGAACGCGAACACGCCGAGGCTGTGCCCGCGCGGGCCCCAGCGGCGCGCGTACACGCCCGCGCCGACGACGGCGAGGAAGCCGAGGTCCCTGGCCACCGGGTGGTCGTGCAGCCCGGCCGCGGCAGTGAGTACGGGCAGACCGACGGCGGGCAGCAGAGCGGTCGTGACGGCCTGGCCGCGGACCGTGGCGTCGGTGACGGTGAAGAGGGCGAGCAGGGCGGCGAGACCGCCGGTGACGGCACCCGCGAGAGAATGCCGGGCGAGGCCGCACACGGCGACCGCGAGCGCGATGCCGAGCACGGCCCGCGTAGCGAACCGCAGCCGCGTCCGCCCCGGATCCGGAGCCATGAACACCCTTTTCAGCACCGCTTACCGCCCCTCTCGCAACACCGGCCATGAGCACGCATGAAGCACGCATGAAAAAGGCGCCGCGGGGTCCGCAGCGCCATCGACGCGTCCATATCAGCATCCCGATGGCCAGTGGCTCAACCGGCACCTTCTAGACTGGGCCATCGGTACAGCCCGAGCGGCCGGTGAACGGCCATGACAGAGCCAACGGACGAGGAGGAGGCGCCATGCCCGTGGACGAGCTCGACACCCGCATCCTGCGATTGCTGCTGGAGCAGCCGCGAACGAGCGTGCGCGAGTACGCCCGGATCCTCGGCGTCGCCCGGGGCACCCTGCAGGCCCGGCTCGACCGGCTGGAGCGCGACGGTGTGATCACCGGCACGGCACCGGCCCTCTCCCCCGCCGCGCTCGGGCATCCCGTGCTCGCGTTCGTCCACATCGAGGTCACCCAGGGGCATCTCGACGAGGTGGGGGACGCGCTGGCGGCGGTGCCGGAGATCGTGGAGGCGTTCTCGATCACGGGTGGCGGGGATCTGCTGGCCCGGGTGGTGGCCCGGGACAACGCGCACCTGGAGGACGTCGTCCAGAAGCTGATCAGCATGCCCGGGGTGGTGCGCACTCGTACCGAGGTCGCCCTGCGCGAGCGCGTGTCCCACCGGATGCTGCCGTTGGTGGAGTCGATCGGGCGGTCGGCCCGCGGGTGATCTTTGAGAGCATGGCGGCATGAGCAGGCTCCGCGGAATGTCAGTCATTTTCGATCTCGACGGAACACTCGTGGACAGCGAGCCGAACTACTACGAGGCGGGCCGCCGGACGCTCGCCGAGTACGGCATCGCGCACTTCACCTGGGCGGACCACGAGCGGTACATCGGCATCAGCACGCAGGAGACGGTCGCGGACTGGAAGGACCGCTACGGTCTGCCCGCCTCGGTCGAGGAACTGCTCGCCGTGAAGAACCGCCACTACCTGGAGCTGGCCCGCAGCGCCACGCGCGCCTACCCGGAGATGCGCGCGTTCGTCGAACTGCTGGCCACCGAAGGGGTTCCCATGGCCGTGGCCTCGGGATCGTCGCCGGAGGCCATCGCGGCGGTGCTGACCGGAACCGGGCTGGACACGCGGCTGCACACCGTGGTCTCCGCCGACGAGGTCGAGCACGGCAAGCCGGCTCCGGACGTCTTCCTGGAGGCGGCCCGCCGGCTCGGCGCGGCCCCGTCCGACTGTGTCGTGCTGGAGGACGCCGCTCCGGGCGCCGCCGCCGCGCACGCGGCCGGCATGCGCTGCATCGCGATCCCGTACGTCCCGGCCCAGGCGGACGCACCGGAGTTCGCGACCGCGGGACTGCTCCTGCCGGGGGGTCAGGGGCAGTTCACGGCACGGTCGGCGTACGACTGGCTCGCCGGCTCGGCCGACCTGTCCTGATCTGGCCTCTCCCGTCCCGTACATGAACCATGACGGGCGGGTGCTGCGAACTTTTTTGCGGCAGGGGTGATTGTTTCGCCCCCGGCGTCCGTACCTCTTGGTGTTGGGCCGTTCATATCCCAGGAGGCACGATGCGCATCTCGCGCAGCACGGCAGGAACCGCGTTCGTGGGCGGTGCGTTGATCCTTACGCTCACCGCGCTCGCCTACCCGAGCATGCTGGGCGTGCAGAACGCGGCTTCCGGCCAGGACCGCATCATCGCCAACACCCAGTGGGGTCCGCTGACCGAGGCGGACCGCGACTTCGTGGTGCGCGTGCGCGCGGCCGGACTGTGGGAGTACCCGCTGGGGCAGCTGATCAAGCAGCGGAGCACGTCGCCGGAGATGCAGGAAGTCTCCAAGCATCTGCTCGTGGGGCACGGCCGGCTCGACGCGGGCTGCCGCAAGATCTCCACGGACCTGGGCATCACCCTGCCGAACGAGCCCTCGCCTCAGCAGCAGCAGTTCGTGGCGACGGCCGAAGGCAGCACCGGCAAGGAGTTCGAGTCCACGGCCGTGACCATCATGCGTGTCGCACACGGGGGCATCTTCCCGACGATCGCCAAGATCCGGGCGACCACCCGGAACAGCCTCGTGCGGGAGCTCGCCGACACGACCAACGACACCGTTCTCGACCACATCACGGTGCTGGAGAAGACCGGCCTGATCAACCAGGAGCAGGTCAGCTTCCAGATCACCGCCCCGCCCAAGCTGCCCCAGGACCAGACGACACCGCCGCCGCCGCAGCAGGGTGCGCCGGTCCGCGTGCTGCCGATCCCCGAAGACCTGAAGGACTTCCAGACGGTCGCCCCCAATCCGTCCTACGGGGCGCCGGCGCCTTCTCCGTCGGCAGGCTGAGCAGGTACGGGTACGCGTCCGGGGCCGCGGTCCGTCCGCCGGCCCCGCACCGCTGACCACGGCCGGCCCGGCATCACGAACGACGGCCCGCAGCGACGGACGCGGCGGTTGTCGGCCCGTCATCGCCGGGCAGCGCATCGGGGACCACGACCGGACGGCCTGCGCGGGGACCACGACCGACGGCATGCCCGAGAACACAACGACGGCCGGGCACGGGCACGATGAACGACGGCGAGCCCCGGACACCACGAACCACGGCCGGTTCGGGCGCCACCGACAACGGGGCGAGCCCCGGTTCTACGAACGGCGGCGGGGCTTGCCGCGTCGGTTGCCCTTGGGAGCGCCGGTTCCGCTCTTGCCCGTACGCTTCGCCCCCGCCGACTTGCCGGGCACCGGCTTCCGCCGGGTGCCGCTCCGGGCCGCGTCCGTGGACTGGCCCCGCGCCGGGGGCTGCTGACGGCCCCGGGTGCTGTTGACCGTGCGGCCGCGGACGATGCCGATGAAGTCCTCGACCTGATCCGTCTTCTCGTCCTCGGGCCAGGAGAGGGCCACGCTCGACTCGGGCGCGCCCTTGAGGGGCCGGTGGGTGAGGTCCTTGCGGTGGTGCAGCCGGGCGAGCGACAGCGGGACCACGAGGACGCCGATGCCCGCAGCGACCAGTTCGACGGCGTCGGCGGTGGTGGCGGGCCGTTCGAGGGCGGGACGCCCGGGCAGAGTCTCCCAGTCGAGGACGTCGTCGAGCGGGTGCAGCACGATCTCGTCGGCCAGGTCTTCCGGCGCCACCTCGTCGACGGCCGTGACCAGGTGATCCTTGGGCACCACGACGACCGTCTGCTCGGTGTAGAGGGGAATCGCGCTGAAGACCGTCCGGTCCACCGGCGTGCGGACGAGGCCCGCGTCGGCGTCCCCGCCCAGCAGCCGCCCGGCCGCCTCCCCGGCGGGGACCTGCGTGAGGATCAGCGGGACATCGGGCTGCCGCTCGTTCCAGATGCGCACCCACTTGTCGGGCATCACCCCGGGGACGTAGGCGAGCCGGAACGAGGGGGTTTCATCCGAGCCTGTCACCTCGCCAGGTTACCGGGCGTGGTCAGCGGTCGCGCACACGCTCGATACCCTGGGAGCCATGACGTCGCACCAGAGCACCCAGACGATGAAGCCCGCGACCGCGGCGAAGAAGCTGGGTGTGTACCTCGAGGCCACACCCGCCGAGTTCCGGGAGGGTGTCGTCTCGCGCGCCGAGCTGAACGAGCTCCAGGCGAACCCGCCGCAGTGGCTGCAGGACCTGCGGCGCAACGGCCCGCACCCCCGCCCGGTGGTCGCCGCCAAGCTCGGCGTCTCCATCGCCGGTCTCGCCCGCGCGGGCGTCACCGAGCCCCTCACCACCGAGCAGATCGAGGCGTTGAAGCAGGAAGGCCCCGAGTGGCTGGAGCGGGAGCGCACCACCCAGGCGGAGGTCCGCAAGGAAACGGAACGGATCAAGAAGAAGAACGCCGAGCGCCAGGCCTGACCTCAGTACCCCTCGTTTTCGGACGGCCCCCACCGGATGACCCGGTGGGGGCCGTCGCTGTTTTCTCGGCGTTCCCGGGCGCCGTGTGGCATCGGTGAAATCTTTCGGCCATGTCTTGACATGGCGAGGAAGCGATCCGTAGCTTGGCCGATCATTTAGATTCGTGAAGCGGGTTCACGAATATGAACGGAGAACCACCCATGCGGGATCGCCGACGAAGTCTCCGCCTGGCTGCCACGCTCGCCGTCTCGGGGCTCCTGTTCGGAACGGCCGGCTGCGGCTCCGGTTCCGGCAGCGCCCGGGCCGGCGACCCGAACACCCTGGAGGTGTGGACCCGGAGCGATCCGGAGTCCGCCAAGACCTACGACCGGGTGTTCGCCGCCTTCACCGAGAAGACCGGCATCAAGGTCGACTACCAGCCGGTCATGAACTTCGACCAGCAGTTGCAGAGCCGCGCATCCGTCAAAGATCTGCCGGATGTCATGATCAACGACACGGCCCTGATGGGCAGTTACCAGTCCCAGGGCCTGCTCAAGCCCATCGCCCCGGCCTCGATATCCGGACATGACGAGATCACCGCCAAGTCCTGGTCGTCCACCGTGGGCCGCGACGGCAGGCACTACGGCATCCCGTACTCCCGCCAGGCCATGACGCTGTTCGTCCGCAAGGACTGGCGCGAGAAACTCGGCCTGCCGCAGCCGAAGACCTGGCAGGACACGCTGGCCCTCGCCAAGGCGTTCGCCACCCGCGACCCGGACGGGGACGGCAAGAAGGACACCTACGGCATGGTCGTCCCGGGCAGCGCGCAGAACGGCTACGTCGCCTGGTGGGGCGCCAGCTATCTCTGGCAGGGCGGTGTGCAGATCCTCCGGAAGGAGGGGTCGGGCTACCGGCCCGCCATGGACTCGGCGGCCGCCGTGCGCACCGTCACCTGGATGAAGAAGAACCTCTTCTGCGGCGACAGCGGTGTCATCCAGCCCAGCGCCCTCACCTCCGTCACCGCGAACACCACCAACTTCCAGGACGGCAACGCCGGGATGTACCTCACCGGCCCGTACAACATGTCCACGTTCGACAAGGCGCTCGGCAAGGACAAGTACGAGGTGCTGCCGGCGCCCACCGGCCCGGCGGGCAACAACAACGTCCTCGCCGACGGCGAGAACATCTACTTCGGCGCCCGGACCGGCAAGGCGAAGCAGGAGCGGACGCTCGCCGCGTTCCTCGTCTCCCCCGAGGGCCAGGAGCTCGCCATGACCGGCGACCACCAGCCCGTCGTGCGCATTCCCGTCAACTCCACCCTCGACGCGGCGAAGGTGCGCGACGACCCCCGCTGGAGCGTGGTGCAGAAGGCGTACGAGACCGCCTCCGTGCAGTTCCCCAACGCGCCGAACTTCGCCCCGATCAAGCAGGACACCGCCGACGCGCTCAACGCGATCTTCACCTACTGCGGCAGCGACGTCCGTGCCCGCCTGAAGGAACTCGACGACACCCTCGCCGGTGACCTCAAGGACCAGGAGCTGTTGAAATGACCGCGACCGCGACGACGCCCGGGCCGCGCAGATCCCGGGCCATCGGCAAGAAGGCCGTACTGCCCTGGCTGTTCCTCGCCCCGGCTCTGCTGCTGGCACTCGTCTTCAAGTTCCTGCCGATGGGCAAGGGCGTCTGGCTCAGCTTCTTCGACGTACGGCCCTTCCTCGGTGACAAGTGGGTCGGCCTCGACAACTACACGCGGGTCCTGACCGACCACCGCTTCCAGGACGCCATCGGCCACACCCTGGTCCTCGGCATCGGCATGTCCCTCGGCGGGATCGTCGTCGGCTCCGCGCTGGCGCTGCTGCTGGAGGGTCAGGCCCGCTCACTGAAGATCATCCGTACCGCCGTGTTCCTGCCCGTCGTCACCGCCACCGCCGTGGTCGGCGAGATGTGGCGGCTGATGTACTACCCGACGTCCGACGGCCTGATCAACAGCGGTCTCGGGCTGTTCGGGCTGGGACCGGTGCCCTATCTGGACAATCCCGACACGGCGTTGTGGGCCACGATGGCCATGGGCATCTGGATGCTCGCCCCGTACAACATGGTGATCATCCTCGCGGGCCTCGCGGGCGTGGACCGCTCGCTGTACGAGGCCGCCGCGATGGACGGCGTCTCGCTGTGGCAGCGCCTGCGCCACATCACACTGCCCGCCATCCGGCCCGCCCTCGGCATCGTCCTCACCCTCGCCGCCATCCGCGGACTGCGCGTCTTCACCGAGGTGTACGTCCTCACCGGCGGCGGCCCGGCCGGCTCCACCGACGTGTGGATGACCCGCGCCTACACCCTCGGCTTCACCCGTAACGACATCGGCGGCGCCTCGGCCGCCTCCGTGGTCCTGCTCTGCGTGACGCTGCTGCTCACCGTCACGGTCAACTACCTCCGCAAGAGGGGAGACGTGAAATGAGCGCCCCTGCCATCGAGCCCGTCCGGACCCCGGTGACCGCCTCCCCCACACGGAAGTCCGCCGGGAGGCAGCGCACCACCCCCGCCCGTTTCGACACCGCCCTCGGCTGGAGCGACCGGCCGGGACCCGCCTGGGTGCTGCGCGTCCTGCTCTGTCTGCTCGCCCTGGGGGTCTTCGCGGCACCGTTCCTGACGATCTTCTCCGGTTCCTTCAGCGAGAAGGCCAGCGGTTCGTCGCTGTCGTTCCTCCCCCACCATCCGACCCTGCTGAACTTCGAGGTCGCGGGCGAGCGCGGCATCTGGGACTACTTCGGCAACTCGCTGGTCATCGCGGGCGGCGGGCTGCTGCTCCAGCTCGCCGTGTGCACACTGGCCGCCTACGCGCTGGCCCGGCACAGGTTCCGGGGGCAGGCGCTGATCCTGACCCTGTTCATGCTGACGATGATGCTCCCCGAAGAGGTCATCGCCATCCCGTTGTCGCTGGTCCTCGGGCATGTGCCCGTGCTCGGCGTCGACCTCAAGGGCACGGTCTGGGGCGTGATCCTGCCGCTCGGTGCCTGGGGCTTCTCGGTGATGCTGCTGACGGAGTTCATGAAGGACATCCCGACCGAGATCGAGGAGGCCGCCCGCATCGACGGCGTCGGCGAGCTGCGGATGCTGTGGCAGGTCATCCTGCCGCTGTGCAAGCCCGCACTCGGTGTGGCCGGGGTGCTCGGCTTCATCATGATCTGGGACCAGTACCTGCTGCCCCTGATCGCCGCCAAGGACCCCACCGACTACACGGTCACCGTCGCCCTGTCCATCCTGCGCACCGACCCCGAGGTCGGCTCCGGGGTGGTGCTGGCCGGTGCGGTCATCGCCCTGATCCCCAGCCTGATCGTCTATCTGCTCCTGCAGCGCTCGCTGGTCACCGGCATCGCCGCCGGTGCCACCAAGGGCTGACACCCGACCCCCCAAGTTTGAGGGAGACATGAAGTTCCACGGAGTGCTGTTCTTCCCGGTCACGCCGTTCGCGGCGGACGGTTCACTGGACGAGGAACGGCTGGCCCAGCACATCGAGTCGGGTGTCGCCGCGGGCGCGGGAGGTGTGTTCGTCGCCTGCGGCACCGGTGAGTTCCACGCGTTGTCGGCCGAGGAGATCGAGCGGGCCACCCGGGTCGCCGTCGAGACCACGGCCGGACGTGTGCCGGTCCTCGCCGCGGCCGGCGGCCCCACCCCGGTCGCCCGCGACCAGGCCGCCCGCGTCGAACGCGCCGGCGCCGACGGCATCCTGCTGCTGCCGCCCTACCTCGTCAGCGCCCCGCAGCAGGGCCTGGTGCGCTACGTCGAGGAGGTCATCGCGGCCACGGACCTGCCGGTGGTCTTCTACCAGCGGGGCACCGCCCGGCTCACCGCCCGGACGGCCGCCGAGATCGCCGCCCTGCCCGGGATCGTAGGGCTCAAGGACGGCATCGGCGACATCGAGCGGATGCACCGCATCGTCCGCGCGGTGCGCGCCGTGCCGGGCACGGAGGATTTCCAGTTCTTCAACGGGCTGCCGACTGCCGAGATGACCGCGCCCGCCTACCAGGGCATCGGCGTGGAGCTGTACTCCTCGGCGGTGTTCGCCTTCGCCCCGGAGATCGCCCTGGCCTTCCACCGGGCTCTCGCCGAGGGCGACGACGCCCTCGTCTCGCGGCTCCTCGACGAGTTCTACGGCCCGCTGGTCGTCCTGCGCGACGAGGTCCCCGGGTACGCCGTGTCGCTGGTCAAGGCCGGTGTGACCCTGCGCGGCCTGGATGTCGGCGGCGTCCGGGCGCCGCTGCTCGACGCGACGCCGGAGCACATCGCCCGGCTCGCGAAACTCCTCGACCACGGCTTGGAGGTGGCCGCCGCATGAGTGCCACGCGTATCCGTGAACTGATCGTCACCCCGATCGCCTTCGGCGACCCGCCACTGCTCAACTCCAACGGCGTGCACGAGCCGCTCGCCCTGCGGATCATCCTCCAACTGGTCCTGGAGGACGGCACGGTGGGGATCGGAGAGTCCCCGGGTGGGGCGGCCCGCCTGGAGCGGCTGAACGCCGCCGCGAAGGTCGTCGTCGGCATGGACGTCTTCGACACCACCGCCGTGTCCGCCGCGATCGACGCGGCCCTGCTGCCGAACGTGCCGAGCTCTCACGAGCGCGGCTGGACCACCTCGGCGGTCGAGGTGGCCTGCCTGGACGCACAGGGCAGGCTGCTCGGCCGTCCGGTCAGCGACCTGCTCGGCGGGAAGGTACGTGACGCGGTGCCGTTCGCCGCCTACCTCTTCTACAAGTGGGCCGAGCACCCCGCGCTCGACGGCCGTGCGGCGATCGGCGACGACTGGGGCGAGGCCCTCGACCCGGCCGGCATCGTCGAGCAGGCCCGGCTGATGCAGGAGCGCTACGGGTTCCGGTCGTTCAAGCTCAAGGGCGGTGTCTTCCCGCCCGACGAGGAGATCGCCGCGATGCGGGCCCTCGCGGAAGCGTTCCCCGGGCAGCCGCTGCGGCTGGACCCGAACGTGGCCTGGACGGTCGAGACGTCGAAGTACGTCGCCCGTGAACTCGACGGCGTGCTGGAGTACTTGGAGGATCCGACCCGGGGCATTCCCGGGATGGCGGAGGTGGCGAAGGACTCCCCCATGCCGCTCGCGACCAACATGTGCGTGATCGCCTGGGAACATCTGAAGCCGGCCGTCGAGCAGGACGCGATCCAGGTGCTGCTCACCGACCACCACTACTGGGGCGGGCTGCGCCGCACCCGTGAACTGGCCGCCGTGTGCGAGGCGTTCGGGCTCACCCTGTCGATGCACTCCAACTCGCACCTGGGCATCAGCCTCGCCGCGATGACCCATGTCGCCGCCGCCATCCCCAACCTCGACCACTCCTGCGACACGCACTACCCGTGGAACTCCGCGGACGACGTGATCGTGCCCGGCGTGCTGGAGCTGCGCGACGGTCAGGTCGAGGTGCCCACCGGACCGGGACTGGGAGTCGAACTCGACCACGACCAGCTGGAGCGACTGCACCGGCGGTACGTCGACTCGGGGAAGCGCAGCCGGGACGACACCGGTTACATGCGGAGGTTCCGGCCGGAGTACGAACTCAAGCTCCCCCGCTGGTGACAACCGTGCGTGGCGCGCACGAAGTTGAACGCGATTGTCCGGAATCGCCTGCCCACTGCCCTCGTTCGACCGGGACCGGCCCGCCCCAAACGCCACACCGCGCCACCCCTTCCGACGCATAGAAATATCTACCAGCATGGCTACGGCCGGGCGGCACGCGGAACCCCGCGGGCCCTCGGCCCGTGTCCAGCGCGCGCCCGACCGCGGCGCCACCGACAGTGCCTGGGGTGGCCATGCAGAGCGTCATGTGGAAGCAAGCCGTCGAGTGGCTCGCCGCGGCCGCCACGGACCCCAAGGAATGCAAGCGGGAATGGGACTACGGTGCGGGGACCATGCTCGTGGAGGCCGGGCGGTACTGGGACGTGCTGAGCGTCCCCGACCGGCTCGGCCTGCTCGCGCTGGACATCCTGTGGCGCGATCCGCTGAAGGTGCCCGGCCCCACCCTGGTGGACTGCGCCGCACGCAGAGTGGGGTTCTTCCTGCCACCCGATCCGGTCAGCGAGTGGATCGGCTTCGGCGTACGGCACGTCGGCCGGGGCTCCTGGGTCGCCGTGCCGCCGCCGTACCGGCCGGCCGGACGGCTGGAGTGGCTCGTACCACCGGACGGAACCGGCACCCTGCACACCCCCGGCCCGCTCGAATCGGCCCTGCGGGAGGCCAGCGGAACCCTCGCGGTGCTGGCACCGGTCAGCGCGGAGCCGGTGGCGACGGACGGCTGGTGAGGCGGGCACCGGACGACGGTCCGGCCGCCCCCGGATGCCTGCCGGAGGAAGGACGGGTGCCTGCGGGTACGGCCGGGCCCGGGTGCCGGCCGGCCGCCGGGTGGGGGGTGGCGGCCGGGTGGCGGGCGGCGGCCGGATGGGGGGTGACGGCGACGACCGGGCCCATGTGCCGGCCGGCGGTCCACGAGGGGATGGCGGTCCAGGTCTCGCTGTCGGCCGGCGCGGCGAAGGAGACCCACTGTCCGTCGCGGTGCTCCGGTACCGCGTGGCCCCGGGCCTCCCACTCGGCGACCAGAGCCGCGTAGATCGGCGGATGTCCCGCGTATCCGCTGGTGAGTTCGGCGTACGAGTGGGGCACCGCGTCGTTCCCCGGACGGCGCCGCGCCGTCTCCGTGCTGTCCATGCCAGGGGAACGCGCCGCCGCGCACCGGTGGTACGCGGGCCGGACCCCGTCCGTCGGGTCGAGTGAACCCGTCACCCGGACGGCGGTACGGGGACACCGGACAAACATCCAGTCAGGCGGTCGCCCGTTCAGAACATCTCCCCCCGGGGCGGACGGAGTTCTCGACCGGGGCCGACGCGTCCGGTAACACTGACCTCACCCCGAGATACCGGTACGACGGCAGGGAGAGGCCATGTCACAGCGCCCTGACCTCACGCGGCGCAGGGCCGTGCTGGAGCACGAGTGGTCCCGCTGGGTGCCCCGGCTGAGCGTCCCGGGTACGCGGCCCGGTGGCTCCGCGGCACTGCGCCACGAGGTCAGCGAGTCCTGGGCGCGTTCGCTGGGCAGCGTCGACCCGGGCCGCGACAGCGCCCCCGTCACCGACGACGGCCGGGTGTACCAGCGCTGGACGTCGTCACCGCTGTACGGACCGGTCTCCGCTCTCGCCGGGGAGCTGCACAGCATCGCCGACGACGCCGGGTTCGTCACCGCGGTCACCGACGAGTCCGGCACCATCCTGTGGACCTGCGGCGGCCCGACCATGCGCCGCAGGGCCGAGCGGGTCAACTTCGCGCCGGGCGGCCGCTGGGACGAGCAGGCCATGGGCACCAACGCGCTGTCCCTCGCCCTGCGCACCGGCCGCCCCAGCTCCGTCTTCTCGGCCGAGCATCTGGTGTCGGCCCTGCACGGCTGGGTCTGCTACTGCGCGCCCGTGCACGGCAGGGACGGCAGCGTCCTCGGCGTACTGGACCTGTCCACGACCTGGGACCGCTCGCACCCCCTGGCCATGTCCACCGTCCGCACCCTGGTGTCGACGATCGAGGCCCGTCTGACCACGGAGACACCCGGCCCGGCCGGACTGCGGCTCACGTGCCTGGGCACCGAGCGAGCCGTTCACGAGGGACGGTCACTCCCCTTGCGTCCCCGGCAGTTGGAGATCCTCACCCTGCTCGCGCTCGAACCCGGCGGCTTCTCCCCGGAACGGCTGCGCGCGGCCCTGTACGGTGACCGGCCGGTCACGTCGTCCACCTTCAAGGCAGAGATCTCCCACCTGCGCCGGGCGCTGGGCGGCGCGATATCCCCCCGCCACTACGCCCTCACCGCTCCCGTGTCCTGCGACGCCGCCGACGTCCTGCGCGCGCTGCAGCAGGGCGACACGGACACGGCCCTGGGCCACTACGGCGGCCCGCTCCTGCCCCGCTCCGAGGCCCCCGGCATCGAGGAGTGGCGCACCCGGCTCGAAGTGGCGGTACGGGAGGCCGTCCTGGCGAGCACCCGACCGGAACACGCTCTGCGCTACGGCGAACGGGCCCCGTACGACGCGGAGATCCACGAGCACGCGCTGCGGCTGCTCGGCGCCGAAGACACCCGCCGCGCGATCGCGCGGGGCCGGCTGACGACGGCCCTGCGCGACTGACATCCGCCGCCCCGGGGCGCCAACCTCGCACCAACCTCCCGGAAGCACAGTGAGGGACGTGGCAACCGTCCCGCACCGCCCTTCACCGAGGAGAACCGCCATGGTGTACGCGCAGCCAGGAACCGAGGGAAGCATCGTCTCCTTCGCCCGCCGCTACGACAACTTCATCGACGGCGACTGGACCGCGCCGGTCGAGGGCCGCTACTTCGAGAACCCGACGCCGGTGACCGGCAAGGTCTTCTGCGAGGTCGCCCGTTCCACCGCGGCCGACGTCGACCTGGCCCTGGACGCCGCGCACCGGGCGGCCGACGGGTGGGGCCGCACGTCCACGGCGGAACGCGCGAACGTCCTCAACAGGATCGCGGACCGCATCGAGGAGAACCTGGAGAAGATCGCGGTCGCCGAGACGTGGGAGAACGGCAAGCCGGTCCGCGAGACCCTGGCGGCCGACATCCCGCTGGCCGTGGACCACTTCCGGTACTTCGCCGGAGTCGTCCGCGCGCAGGAGGGCAGCATCGCGGAGATCGACGCCGACACCGTCGCGTACCACTTCCATGAGCCCTTGGGCGTGGTCGGGCAGATCATTCCGTGGAACTTCCCGATCCTCATGGCCACATGGAAGCTCGCGCCCGCGCTGGCCGCCGGCAACTGCGTGGTCATCAAGCCGGCGGAGCAGACCCCGGTCAGCCTGCTCTACGTCATGGACCTGATCGCCGACCTGCTCCCGCCGGGGGTGGTCAACATCGTCAATGGCTTCGGCGTGGAGGCGGGCAAGCCGCTGGCGTCCAGCCCGCGGGTGGCGAAGGTGGCGTTCACCGGCGAGACGACGACCGGCCGTCTGATCATGCAGTACGCGAGCGAGAACATCATCCCCGTCACGCTGGAACTGGGCGGCAAGAGCCCGAACATCTTCCTGCCCGACGTCATGGCCGCCGACGACGACTTCCTGGACAAGGCGGTCGAGGGCTTCGTGATGTTCGCCCTCAACCAGGGCGAGGTCTGCACCTGCCCGTCCCGCGCCCTGATCCCCTCCTCCATCTACGACGACTTCATGGCCCGCTGTGTGGAACGCACCGAGGCGATCGTCGGGGGCGACCCGCTGGACCCGGCCACGATGATCGGCGCGCAGGCGAGCAACGACCAGTACGAGAAGATCCTCTCCTATTTCGACATCGGCAGGAAGGAGGGCGCCGAGGTCGTCACGGGTGGCAGGCCCCGCGCGGTGCCCGGCCTCGAGGGCGGGCACTACATCGAGCCGACCATCTTCCGCGGCACCAACGACATGCGGATCTTCCAGGAGGAGATCTTCGGTCCGGTCGTGTCGGTCACGACGTACGACTCGGTCGACGAGGCACTGAAGATCGCCAACGACACGCTGTACGGCCTCGGCGCGGGCGTCTGGACCCGCGACGGCAACACGGCCTACCGCCTGGGCCGCGAGATCAAGGCGGGCCGCGTCTGGACCAACTGCTACCACGCGTACCCGGCGCACGCGGCGTTCGGCGGCTACAAGAAGTCGGGCATCGGGCGCGAGACGCACAAGATGATGCTCGACCACTACCAGCAGACGAAGAACATCCTTTGCTCCTACAGCCCGAAGAAGCTGGGGTTCTTCTGATGCCGGACGGGCGGGGGCGGCGGCAGGAGGTTGCGTCCTTCCGCCGCCGGAGGACGAATGACCCGCAGGTCGATCGGGTTCGGCCTCCGTGAGTGTGCCGGCAGCACGAGTGACGACACAGGACCCGGGCCTCTGAGGAGGTCCGGGTCCCTGGGAGGGCCGTGTCACGCGGTGGCACTGCGCGCCGGCGCACGGGCTTGGCCGCCCGACCGGCACACCGCGTCATTCCGGAGGAATGCGAAACTCGAATTCGGGACGGTCCCACGGCACGGCGGGCGGGTTCGCGAACGCGGTCCCGGTCCGCACCGCACCGACGCGGTGGTAGAAGTCCTCGGCGGGAAGATGCGACACGACCTTGACACGGTCGAGCCCGGCGGCACGGGCCTCGGACTGCATGTGCGCCACGAGCAGCCGTCCGATACCCCGCCCTTGCGCTTCGTCGGCGACGAACAGCAGGTCGAGCTCCGGAGGAGCGAGGACGAGCGAATAGAACCCGAGGACCCGGCCTCCGGGCTCGTCGGCGCCGACGGCCACAAAGGCGCGGTGCGCCTCGATGTAATCAGGACCGACCCGGTAGCCCGCGACCGCGGCTGCGTACTTGCCCTCGTAGGCGCCCGAGCCACGCACGAGCCGTGTGAGCCGTTTGGCATCCCGCGCGACGGCCCTCCGTATCGTGATCGACCGGCTGATCGGAGAAGGGCGTGGACTCATCGGGAGAGTATTTCGCACCGGGAGCACCATCCGACGGCGGGTCTCCGGTCCCGCGTATCCGTCCAGCGGCGTAGGCGAGGACACCGCCCGGCAGTCCTGGAAGCCGGTCTCAGCCGCCGCGCCGCACTCGGGCCGCCTTGCGGGCCTCCGCGAGCTTGCGGGCCTCGCTGCTCTTGCGGGACGACGACCTGCCACCGGAACCGCTCTTCGCGTCCTTGGTGCTGCCCAGGCCGCCGAACGGGACGTTGTGGTTCCTGGGGCGCGGTACGGCCGGCCCGCCGTCGAGGGGCTTTCCGGAGGGGGCCTTGGCGCCGGTGATCCGGCTCAGCTCCGCCTCGCCGGACCGCACCTTGGTGACCTTGGGGGCGACGTCGGCGTCCGCCATGATGTGGCTCGTCTCGCGGCGCTGTCCCGACAGGACGAGTGTCACGACGGTGCCGGAGCGGCCGGCCCGGGCCGTGCGGCCCGCGCGGTGCAGATAGTCCTTCGGGTCGTCGGCCGGGTCGACGTTGACCACGAGGTCGAGGTCGTCGACGTGCAGGCCGCGTGCGGCGACGTTCGTCGCCACCAGCGCGGTGATCTGCCCGTTCTTGAACTGGGCCAGAGTCCGGGTGCGCTGCGGCTGGGACTTCCCGCTGTGCAGGGCGGCGGCTGCCACGCCGCTGGCCCGCAGATGACGCGTGAGCTGGTCGACGCCGTGCTTGGTGTCCAGGAACAGCAGGACTCGGCCGTCCCGAGCGGCGATCTCCGTGGTCACGGCGTACCGGTCCGGGCCGTGCACGACGAAGACGTGGTGCTCGATCGCGGAGACGGCGCTGGAGGAAGGGTCCACCGAGTGGACGGCGGGGTCGCGCAGGTAGCGCTGCACCAGCTGGTCGACGTCGCCGTCGAGGGTGGCGGAGAACAGCATCCGCTGCCCGTCGGGACGCACCTGGTCCAGGATCCCGGTGACCTGCGGCAGGAACCCCATGTCGCACATCTGGTCGGCCTCGTCCAGGACCGCGATGCGCACCCGTCCCAGTCGGCAGTCCTTGCGCTCGATGAGGTCGTGCAGCCGACCGGGCGTGGCGACGACGATCTCGGCGCCCTCCCTCAGCACGGCGGCCTGCCGTCCGATGGACACGCCGCCCACCACGGTCGCGAGCCGCAGCCGCAGCACCTGGGCGTACGGGGTGAGCGCCTCACCGACCTGCTGCGCCAGCTCCCTGGTGGGCACCAGAACGAGCGCCAGCGGCTCTTTCGGCTGCGCGCGCTGCCCGGCCGTCCGGGCGAGCATCCCCAGGCCGAAGGCGAGCGTCTTGCCGGATCCTGTGCGGCCCCGGCCCAGGACGTCCCGTCCCGCGAGCACATTCGGCAGCGCTGCCGCCTGGATGGGGGAGGGCACAGTCACACCCTGCTCATCGAGCGCCCGCAGAACCTCGGCCGGCAACCCCAGCTGGGCGAAGGACGCTGCCGTGGGCACTGCCGAAAGGGCACCCGACGCCTCGGACACATCGCCCTGCTGCCGGGCATCGGCACGTGTTGATTCGCTCACAGAGAGCCTTCCTCCGAAGGGACCGTACCGAGGAAGGCGCGGCACAGACGCGGCCGCCGATCAGAGACGCCCAACGGAGCACCAACACAGCGACACAGCAAAAGCGCAACGTTAGCACGGGGCACACCGTCCGGGCCTCCCGTACCGCGCCGCTCAGTCGAGGAACGGCAGCCGGGCCTGCCGGTGCGGAGCCAGGTGGTGCCCCGGGCACTCCCGACATCGACGCCGGCGCCCTGATCGCGGCCCATGCCAAGGGAGGCGTCTATGGCGAAGTCTTGCCACTCGCAGAGAACCCTCCGCCCTTGCGGGCCGCGCCCATGAACGCCGGTCGGCCGGGCCGAGCCGACCGGATACAGTGCGTGAGAAGGCAGTCCGGGCAGGGAGGGCAAGCGTGACCGACACCAGTGGCACCCGGCCTGCAGAGGGTGAAGCGCAAGCACCGCGGCAGAGCCGGCTGCACCGCCTGATGCGCTACCTCCCCCTGATCGCTCCCCTCCTGCTGTGGGCCGTGCCCTGCTGGGTGCTCCTGCACACCGGCCAGCATTGGCCGCTGCCTGTCACGCTGGTCGGCACCTCCCTGTTCGCCCTCGGCCTCATATGTATGCCGCTCGCGATGGTGCGCGGCCACGGCCGGCGCCAGCAGGACCGGGCGGCGATCACCGGTGACACCCTGCTGGGCACCGGCTGGGTTCTGTTCACCTGGTCCGTCCTGCTCGGCGTCCTCCTTCGGCTCGCCCTGACCCTGGCCGGCGTCGGCGAGAGCCAGGACCGGGCCCGAATCGTCACCTGGGCCGTCCTCGGCACAACCGCCGTACTGCTCGGCTGGGGGTACGCCGAGGCGCGCCGTGTGCCGCGGGTGCGCCGACTCGACGTGCAACTCCCGCGGCTGGGTCCCGGGTTGGACGGCCTCCGCGTCGTCCTCATCACCGACACCCACTACGGCCCGCTCGACCGCGCCCGCTGGTCGGCACGGGTGTGCGAGACGGTGAACACGTTGGATGCCGACCTCGTCTGCCACACCGGCGACATCGCGGACGGCACGGCCGAACGCCGCCGCGCCCAGGCCGCCCCACTCGGTACCGTGCGAGCCACCCGGGCCCGGGTGTACGTCAACGGCAACCACGAGTACTACAGCGAGGCCCAGGGCTGGGTCGACCTGATGGACGAGCTGGGCTGGGAACCGCTGCGCAACCGCCATCTGCTGCTCGAACGCGGAGGCGACACCCTCGTGGTCGCCAGCGTGGATGACGTCACCGCCGAGTCCTCCGGCCTGGCAGGCCACCGCGCTCACCTCGCCGGAGCCTTGAACAGCACCAACCCCGAGCTGCCCGTCCTGCTCCTGGCACACCAGCCCAAGTTCGTCGACCGGGCGGCAGCAGCCGGCATCGACCTCCAGCTTTCCGGCCACACCCATGGCGGCCAGATCTGGCCTTTCCACCACCTGGTCCGCATCGACCAGCCCGTCGTGGCGGGCCTGAGCCGACACGGCGCCCGCACCCTCCTTTACACCAGCCGCGGCACCGGCTTCTGGGGCCCGCCGTTCCGCGTCTTCGCCCCCAGCGAGATCACCCTGCTCGTGCTCCGCTCCCCGCACCTGCCCACCTCGCCGTAGCACCAGGGCTCGTCCGGCGGATCACGGGCCGAGCCAGGGCCGGACCGAGGCGAGAGCCGGCCAGTGCCGCCATCGTGTTGACCGCCCCCGGCCGGCAGTGCTGGAGTCGGCACGTGGACAGCATCCCCGCCAACCGGCGGCTCTGGAACCGGATCAGCAGCGCCTACCAGCACGAGCACGACCCGCAGATCGGCGCCGCGCCCCGGCTGTGGGGCATGTACTCCATCCCCGACGCGCACCTGCATGCCCTGGGCGACGTCACCGGCAAGCGCGTCCTCGAACTCGGCTGCGGCGCCGGCCAGTGGTCCAGGGCGCTCGCCGCCGAGGGCGCCACCGTGGTCGGGCTCGACCTGTCCGAAGCCCAACTCGCCGCAGCAGCCCGCGCGATGGGAGCGGCCCGCTACCCGCTGGTGCAAGGCGCCGCCGAACGACTCCCCTTCGCCGCCGACAGTTTCGACCTGGTGTTCTGCGACTTCGGCGGGCTCAGCTGGGCGCCCCCGCACCTGGCCGTCCCGGAGGCCGCACGCGTCCTGCGCCGAGGCGGGCGCCTGGTGTTCAACGTCGCCAGCCCATGGTTCGAAGCTTGCTACGACGAAGCCGCCAGCCGCGTGACCACCACGCTGCAGCAGGACTACTTCGGGCTGAACACCATCGCCGAAGACGACGGCGCGACCAGCTATCAGCTCACCTACGGCGGCTGGGTCAAGGTCCTGCGCGGCGCGGGTCTCCTCATCGACGACCTCATCGAGCCGCGGCCCGAACTCGGCACACCCAACGGCTACAACGAAACCGACCCACCCGACTGGGCACACCGCTGGCCGGCGGAACTGCTCTGGGTCACCCACAAGCCGTAGGTTCCGCCGCGCCGAGACGTGAAGGCATCCCCTCGCCCGACAGGCCCCAAGGTGTGCCACAGCCGGCCTGGCATGACCTCGTTCCCGTGCGCCCGACGCACCGCCGCCCAGGAGCAGTAGGTGACGCCCGGCTTGCCCTCTCCGGCGCTGCGCAAGGTGCCCGGCAGTGACGGAAGTCGGTGGAGGCCTTGTCGCCCGCTCTGTTACGGTCCTGAGGCCGGCCGCGGGACTTCGGTGCGACTTCCGGAACCTGCCTCTGAAGCAATGATTCGCAGCTCGTGCCCCCACTCCCCGGCCGGCATCGCACCCATGAGGATGATTCGGATGGACTCGTACGGGGACCTCATCGCGACTGACGATGTGCTGCTCTTCGTCAACGCGGCGATCACCTCGACCGGCCAGCGTGAGTTTCACAGCGACGCGGGCGAGCAGCGACTGTCCCTGGACTTCCTCCACGCGTACATGCTGGGCAACTACCGTGACCTCTACGCCGGAGTCCTTGCCCTCGACATCAACGACCACAACGCGGTCCTCATCATCCGCCGTCTGCTGGAGACCACCCGTGAGGCCACCGCCGACCAGCGTCGCAGCGAGGGACGTCTGATCGCGTGCCGTCTGGCGATGCTGCCGCCGCAACGCGTGTACGGGCTGTTCGACGCGCTGCGCCGGGCCAGGGTGAACAACCGCCGCACCCGCGCGATCATGCGTGACTGGCTGTCCGCCCGCCCGGACCTGGCGTTCGATGCCGTGAAGTACCGCAGCGGACTCAAGCGTGCGCTTCGCCACGCGCACCTCGCCCCCGCCGGCGAAGAGCTGGGACCGTTCGTCTTCGCGCCGCTGACCCGCAAGCGCTATGCGACACCCCTCCTGGAGACATGGCGCCGCGCACACTACGAGAAGGCTGCGCTGTACGAGCTGCCCTTCACGGCTGCCGAGGGCTTCGCCGCCCAGCACGGCATACCCCGGGACGTCTTCCTGCAGCGCATGGCTCCACGTATGACCCGCCTGGAGACCCTGCGGCTGCAGGAGTCCGCGCACCGGCGCGGGGCCACGGCTGTACAGGCCGACCTGACCCGAATGCCCCTGACCAGGCTGGCCGCCTATGTGCTGGCGCTGCCGGTCGAAGACCGCCTGCGCCGACGCCATGAGCTGACCCGCGCCCTGGAATCGGCCGCAGGCCGGGTGGCCGGCTCGCACAGGGGGAGCTGGGGCAAGGTCACCGCCGTCCTGGACGACAGTTTCTCCGCCTTCGGCTCGGCCCACAAGCGTCGTCGGCCGCTGGCCGTGGCCCTTGCCTGCCACTACCTGCTCGCAGCCCTCGCCGGCGACTACACCGGGTTGTGGACGTCGGGGCGGACCGACGCTCTGCTGAGCTATCCGTACGGGCCGACGCCGCTGGGGCGGCGGATCGTCGACGCGCTGGACACCGCCCCGTCCAGGCTGGTGATCGTCTCCGACGGATGGGACAACGCGCCCCCCGGCCTGGCGGCCGAAGTACTGCGCGTCTGGCGGACCCGGCTCGACACCGAGCGTCGCACCAGCATCGTGCACGTCAACCCCGTCTACGACGCGGCCGACTTCGACGTGCGCCGACTGTCCGCGACGGTGCCCACCGCGGGCATCCGTGACGCCGAGGACCTTCCCCCACTGGTGGAACTCGCCCAGTTCGCGGAAGGCCGGACGGGCCTGGCCGAACTGATCACTTACATGGACACCCGTGCGGCCCGCATACTGAGCGGCCACAACCACGAGCAGGCGCGATGACCACGCTGGACCTGACCGGACTGGCCACCCGCCCCTCCCAGGTCTGGGGCGCCGTCCGTCTGGTACCGCTCGTGCGTGACGAACCCGTCGACGATCTCCGTCTGCGACCCGAGCTCTACGGCGACGCGGCAGGTCTGGTCCAGGTCGGACCCCGCCATGCCTACGTCTCCTACGTCCCGCACGGATTCGTCGCCACATGGACCGATGACAGGACGCCGGCAGCGGCCTACGGCACCCAGATGTCCGCCGACGACAATGCGGCTCCCGCTGCCACGATGGGTTTGCGCTTCCACCACAGAATGGCCCGTCGCCAGGCCAAGGACCGGCTGCGGTTCCTGCCCATGCACCTGGCGCTGGAAGGCTACCTGGCACTGCACTTCGGCGGCCCCTCGATCGCCTGGGAAGAGTGGTCGCAGCGTGCTGTCCGCCAAGGGCTCTCCCCTCGCGTCGAAGAGGCGTACGTGGGCACCGCAGTACACGGGCTCGGCGACGCACTGCGCATCTTCGAGATCCATCCCGACCAGTGTGGCGTGATGCTCTACGTAGCCGACGCACTCGCGGCCGTGTTCGCCGTGCCGCATCCCGACGACTACCGCGCGCTCCACCCGACCCTGCTGCATGATCTGTACGGCGAACTGATCCACCACTACGCCACGCTCATGCCGCCGGTGCAGGAGTTCCGGGCGCGCCTTCCTGACGCGCAGATCCACTCCCTGGCCCACCTGCGCACGGCAATCGCCGACCAGGAACGCGCCTGGACGCATTGTCACGACACGACCATGGCCACTGGCCTGCTGGAGCACACGTACACCTGGCAGACGGTCTACCGGATGGAACGCTTCACTCTCTCCCGCTTCCTGCCGACGTTCCGTCCCAAGCAGGAGAACCACATCGGTGAGGCCATCACCGACGACAGGGGCAGGATCGCCTACCTCAAGACGTTTCGGCTGTCGGAGAACCAGGTCCGTCGCGGCCACCTTCTCAGCCGGCTGTCGGCCAAGGACTGGCATCTGGAGGACGCCGCAGCCGAGTTGGGCATCGACGAGGCTCAACTGGGCCTGCGGCTGGAGTCTGCGGGCTTCGGCTTCCTGCTCCGCCAGGATGTCCTGGACGCATACCGCAAGCAGGAGCGAACCCGGGATCAACGGTGAGTGAGCGCGCGGTCCCCGCGGTGCCCAGATCCCTCGCGGGTATCCGGCCAGATCGCTTCCCGGAGCCGAACAGGCGCCGACAGGGGCCCTCGTTCCGGGAAATGTGCGGCTCAGGTTCGCTCTCGCAGAAAAGTTTGCGGTGATCCATTGACCGGGACCGAGGCGCCCGGATAAAAAGATCACCTTCAGGATCGCGGCCGCGAGTCCGGTCCCTGCAGCTCTGCCCGGGGGATTTCGCCTGCTGGTCCTGGACACCGTCCTGGTGCTGCTGTTCCAGGTCACGGTCAGCAAGGGCGCGCGTACCCCGGCGGGAGCGGCACGTATGCTGCGCTGGGCGGGGTGGGCGCTGGGGGCTTCCTGCCTGGTCTTCGCGGTGAGCGGGGGGCACGGCGCGCTCCTGGACAGCGCGGCCCTGCTGGGCGGCGCGCTGGTGCTCGTCCTGGGCGAGCTGTACCAGGCGTCGGCGAGCTGGGCCTGTCCTTCGGACTCGCCCCGGCGGGCCGGCAGGGGGAATGTCAGGCGGTGTTCTCCCTGGGGCGCGGGTTCCAGCAGTTCGCCGGGCCGTGGCTGATGACCTCGCTGGTCGTCGGCGCGGCAGGGACCGGCCGGCTGCTCCTCGCGGCGCTCTTCGCCCTGCTCGGGCTCGCAGCGCCGCCGTTGGTGCGCGACCTGGAGAAGGCCCGCGCGCGGACGGAGCCGGCACCGGCCTGAACGGACCGGCCGGGCCCCGTCCGGACCAGATGTGTCACACCCGTCCGACCGAGACAAGTAAGCGAGCGCACCATGACCGTACAGCGACGACACGACCCGGACGAGCGCGGCTTCGCCAGCGACAACTACGCGGGCGTGCACCCCGAGATCCTTGCGGCGATCGCCCTGGCCAACGGCGGCCACCAGGTCAGCTACGGCGCCGACGTCTACACCGAGCGCCTCCAGGAAGTGGTGCGCGGCCACTTCGGCCCCACCGCACACACGTACCCGGTCTTCAACGGCACCGGCGCGAACGTGGTCGCCCTGCAGACCATGCTCGACCGCTGGGACGCCGTGGTCTGCGCCGAGTCGGCCCACGTCAACGTCGACGAGGGCGGGGCGCCCGAGAAGGTCGCCGGGATCAAACTCCTGACGGTGCCCACATGGGACGGCAAGCTCACCCCTGAGCTGATCGACCGTCAGGCACGGGGCTTCGAGGACGAGCACCGGGCCCGGCCCAGGGTCGTCTCGATCGCTCAGTCCACCGAGCTCGGCACCTGCTACACGCCGGACGAGATCCGTGCGATCTGCGACCACGCGCACGGCCTCGGCATGCTCGTCTACCTGGACGGCGCCCGGCTCGCCAACGCCGCTGCCACCCTCGGCGTGTCCCTGCGTGAGATGACCGCCGACGCCGGCGTGGACGTCCTCTCGCTCGGCGGCACCAAGAACGGGCTGCTCTTCGGCGAGGCGGTGATCGTGCTCAACGAGGCCGCGGTGCGCGGCATGGCCCACCTGCGCAAGACGAGCATGCAGCTGGGCTCCAAGATGCGTTTCATGTCGGTGCAGTTCGAGGCGCTGCTGGGCAGCGACCTCTGGCTGCGCTCGGCGGCCCGCTCCAACGCGATGACACAGCGGCTCTACGAGGCGGTGCGCGACCTGCCGGGCCTGGAGATCGCCCGCCCGGTGCAGGCCAACCAGATCTTCGCCGTCCTCCCGCCGGCCGTCACCGAGCGCCTACAGAAGCGTTTCCGCTTCTATACCTGGGACGAGCAGGCCGGCGAGGTCCGCTGGATGACCTCCTTCGACACCACCGAGGGCGACGTGGACGCCTTCGCGGCGGCGATCGCGGAGGAGCTGGCGGCGGAACGAGGCCAAGGGCCGGTGGGCGCGCTCACCACGGCCGAGCGCGAGGAACTGGTGCGACTGCGCCGTAAGGTCCGCGAAATGGAGGAGACGCTCGAAGCGCTGGGGAAAGAGCCCGCCTTCTCCGCGAACCGCAGGACGAAGTAGCCGGCGGTCAAAGCCCGGGAGGCCGGGCGAGCGCTCCGCCCCCCGGGCAGGAGAAGCACGGAGCTGGGCTTCTCCTGCACCGGGAAGTCGGGTTGCCCGGCGGCACGGTGGTGGGCCGGGCAACCCCAGGCCTGGTCAGGTGCGGGTCCAGCGCTGGTTGCCGGCGTTCGAGCAGGAGGAGAGCTGGATCAGGGTGCCGTTGGCGGTGCCGCCTGCGGTGGTGTCGAGGCAGAGGCCGGACTGGACGCCGGCGATGGATCCGTCGGAGTTGAGGCGCCATTTCTGGTTGTCGCCGCCCCAGCAGCCGTAGATCTGGACCTTGGTGCCGTTGCCGGTGCCGGCGGCGTCCAGGCACTTGTTGCCGTAGACCCTGAGCTCGCCGGCGGCGGTGTGCGTCCACTGCTGGTTGGTGCCGCTGTGGCAGTCCCACAGCTGGAGCTGGGTGCCGTCGGTGGTACTGGTGCCGGGCACGTCCAGGCAGCGGCCCGAACCGACGCCCTTGATCGTGCCGGAGTTCGAAGGGGGCGTGGAGGTACCGCCGTTGAGTGTGTTGAGGACGGCGGTGTAGGCGGGCTTCTTGCTTCCGTTGCCGTTGAACAGCAGCGGCGTTTGCTCCGATCGCCAGGAGTCGGTGTCGCGCACACCCCAGACGGTGATGCCGAGGCAGCGCGGGACGGCCAGGCAGTCGTTGGTCACGTTGGCGTACGTCGTGGCCGAGGCGCCCTGGATGTCGAGTTCGGTGATCGCCACGTCGACGCCGAGGGCCGCGAAGCTCTGCAGGGTGGTGCGGAAGTTGCTGTTGTAGGGGCTGTCGTTGTTGAAGTGCGACTGGAAGCCGACGCAGTCGATCGGCACACCGCGCTGCTTGAAGTCCCGGACCATGGCGTACATGGCCTGGGTCTTGGCCCAGGTCCAGTTCTCGACGTTGTAGTCGTTGTAGCAGAGCTTGGCGGCCGGGTCGGCGGCGCGCGCGGTGCGGAAGGCCACCTCGATCCAGTCGTTGCCGGTGCGCTGCAGGTTGGAGTCGCGCCGGGCTCCCGAACTGCCGTCGGCGAAGGCCTCGTTCACGACGTCCCACTGGGCGATCTTGCCCTTGTAGTGGGCCATCACGCTGTTGATGTGATTGATCATCGCCTGGCGCAGGGCGCCGCCGCTGAGGCTCTGCATCCAGCCGGGCTGCTGGGAATGCCAGGCCAGGGTGTGGCCGCGCACCTGCTTGCCGTTCTGCACCGCCCAGTTGTAGACGCGGTCACCGGCGGTGAAGTTGAACTGGCCCCGCTGCGGTTCGGTGGCGTCGATCTTCATCTCGTTCTCGGCCGTCACCGAGTTGAACTCACGGCCCGCGATCGTCGTGTACGCGGAGTCGCCCAGTCTGCCCGAGGCGATGGCGGTGCCGAAGTAGCGGCCGCTCTGCGCCGCCGCGGCGCCGAGCGTGCTCTCGGCGGCGTGCGCGGCCGGCGGCGTGACCAGTGCGGCGACCACACCGAGGCCGACGGCCAGCGCCGGGAGCAGGCCGCGGGCCTTCCGGCGAACAACGGTTCTGGGAAAGGGATACGAGCCCATGACTGTGCCTCCAGGGTGGGCATCACGGAAGGACTGAAGCGCAGCACGGTTCACCGGGCACCAACGGTCGGGGGACCGGGACGATCTCGACCGGAACGGACGGCACCCGGCCGGTCGTCGGGTGCCGTGACGGCGAGCGAAGGTGACGGGGTGGCGCAGGCTTGGTGCGCGGATCTGTCGTGCGGCACGGAAGTTCGACATCTCGAACGATGACCGGCCCCTTAGGCCAGGATGATTGAGGTATTGACGATGGATCGTCAATACACCTCGCAGAGGAAGATGCCGTGGAAGCTGAAGGGAAGGCGCTGTTTGTGGACAGATCGGCGACAGGCCTTGACCCGAGGGCTCCGCATTCCTAGCTTGTGCCTTCGAAGCTTGCGGGATTTCTTCGAATGTTTCGAGATTGCCCTCCCCCTCCCGGCACGCCCGCTCCGCGGTTCATCGGGGTCACCTCACCCCCACCCCCGAAGGAGGCCCTCTGATGTCGTTTCGCCACCCGTCCCCGGTCCGCCCGAGACGATTACTCGCCGTCCTCGCGCCCCTGTTGCTCGTGGCCGCCTTTCTCGGTGCCCAGCCCGCCGGCGCGGCGACCGTAGACCCCAACGCCTCGTATGTGCTGGTCAACCGCAACAGCGGCAAGGCCCTGGACGTCCACAACATGGCGACCGGTGACGGCGCCCGCATCACCCAGTGGTCCAGGAACGATCAGAACCAGCAGCAGTGGCAGTTCGTCGATTCCGGGGACGGCTACTACCGCGTCAAGTCCCGTCACTCGGGCAAGGTCCTGGACGTCCACAACCGGTCCACCGCGAACGGGGGCTCCATCGTCCAGTGGGCCGACCTGAACGGCACCAACCAGCAGTGGCGGCTGGCCGACAGCTCGGACGGCTACGTGAGGCTCATCGCGCGCCACAGCAACAAGGCCCTCGAAGTGCAAGGCGCCTCCACCGCCGACAACGCCAACGTCGTCCAGTACGACGACTGGGGCGGCAGCAACCAGCAGTGGCAGCTCGTCAAGGTCGGCGGCGGCAGTACCGGCCCGTGCGATCTTCCGTCGACGTACCGCTGGACGTCGACGGGCGCGCTGGCGCAGCCCAAGCCGGGGTGGGTCTCGCTCAAGGACTTCACCGTCGCCCCCTACAACGGCAGGCAACTCGTCTACGCGACGACGCACGACACGGGGACGCGCTGGGGTTCGATGAACTTCGGCCTGTTCGGCAACTGGTCGGAGATGGCTTCGGCGAGCCAGAACACGATGTCGACCTCGACCGTCGCGCCCACGCTCTTCTATTTCGCGCCGAAGAACATCTGGGTGCTCGCCTACCAGTGGGGCGGGACCGCCTTCTCCTACCGGACGTCGAGCGACCCCACCAACCCGAACGGCTGGTCGTCCCAGCAGGTGCTCTTCTCCGGCAGCATCGGCGAATCCGGAACAGGACCCATCGACCAGACGCTCATCGGTGACGGGACGAACATGTACCTGTTCTTCGCCGGTGACAACGGCAAGATCTACCGGGCCGGCATGCCGATCGGGAACTTCCCGGGCAGCTTCGGCTCGACCTCGACCGTGGTGATGAGCGATACGAAGAACAACCTGTTCGAAGCCCCGCAGGTCTACAAGCTGCAGGGCCAGAACCGCTACCTCATGATCGTCGAGGCGATCGGTGCGCAGGGGCACCGCTACTTCCGCTCCTTCACGGCCACCAGCCTGAACGGCTCGTGGACGCCCCAGGCCGCCACCGAGAGCAATCCCTTCGCCGGCAAGGCCAACAGTGGCGCCACCTGGACCAACGACATCAGCCATGGCGAACTGCTCCGCACCAGCCCGGATCAGACCATGACCGTCGACCCCTGCCGGCTGCAGTTGCTCTACCAGGGGCGCAGCCCCAACTCCGGCGGCGACTACGGCCTCCTGCCCTATCGTCCGGGTCTGCTGACACTGCAGCGCTGACGGCCCGGGAAACAGTGTCAGGCCGGGAAGCGGGCGACGCTTCCCGGCCTCACCGTGTGCTGCCCCCTACGTGCGGGAGCGTCTCGTCACTGGATCGTCCACGCCTGGTTGGACTGGTTCAGAGCCATCCACTGGTTGATGCCGGCCCCGTTGGCCGTCGAGTTGCCTCCGACCTCCAGGACCTGCCTGGACTCGAAGTTGCGGATGACGTATCCACCGCTGGTCGGCTCGAAGTACCACAGCTGGTTGTTGCCGCCGTTGTAGGTGTACTGCTGGAGGTTCGCCCCCTTGCTGTGACTCGAGTCGGCGATGCCCAGGACCTTCCCGCTGTTCCTGTTGACGATCTTGTAGAGCTGACCGCTGACCTTCACGATGTTCCACTGCTGGTTGGTGCCGCTGTTGCTCGGCCACTGGACGACGTTCGCACCGTCGGCGGTGGAGGCCTGATACACGTCCGCCAGCTGCCCGCTGTTGACGTTCTTGATCGTGTAGTACGTCGTCGGGTTGACGTTCGGTGTACCCGTCGCGTCCTCCAGGGCGCCCCCGGCCTGCTGCACGCTGAAGTCCGAGAAGAAGAAGTACGCGCCGTCGGTCTTGGCGATCCGCACGTAGCGGAACTTCTGGCGGACGTCGATGTTGCCCGTGAGCGTCGACGCCATCGGCAGGGTGGTGGCGTCCTGGCGTCCCAGCACGGTGTAGCTCGCGAACGACGGGTCGTTGGAGGCGCGGATCTCGAAGTCGCTGCGTGTCTCGGGCTGGTCGATGTCCTGGCGCATCGTCAGTGAGTACTGGCCGAGCTGGTATGCCTGGCCGAGGTCGACCTGCCACCAGGCGGAGGTGTCGGTACCGGTGGGTGACCAGCCGGTGGAGCTGTCGTTGTCGTCGGCTTTGGACGCCTCGTTGCCGGCACCGTACACCGATGAGGCAGAGGCCGGCTTGTTGTAAGCGAGGTTGAGCTTCGCCGACAGGGCCCGGTAGGCGGGTTCGAGACCGGATGCCTGGGTCACCGAGGTGCCGGTGGTCGAGTTGCCGGACAGCGTCACGTTGCTGCCGTTGTTGTTCTGGAAGACGAAGCCGTAGCCGTCGGTGCGTGACACGTTGTTCGAGACGGTCATGTTGTTCGACCCCTCGTCCAGGTAGATGCCCACCACCGCGGAACCGCAGGCGGCCGGGGACCGGACCACATCGTGTATGTAGTTGTTGTTGATCACCGTGCCCGGGTCGTTGGAGAGGTGGTAGATGCCGGCGGTGTCGCACAGCCGGTTCACGACATTGCCGATCCGGTTGTAGCTGACGCTGTTGTTGCCCAAGGCGTTGGCCGCGGACTGCCAGCCCCAGCCGAGCGAGATGCCGGCCCACGGAGTGTCGCTGATGTCGTTGTGGTTGATGGTGGTGCTGTTGACGAAGCCCGCGTTGATGCCGGCGGTGCCCAGGTAGTCCTCGCCGATCCGCGTGATCAGGTTGTTGTTGACCGTGACGTTCTTGACGACCTCGCGGGCGTCCTCACCGGCCGGGGACGTGGGCGGGTTGTAGATGGTGTGGTACTCCACGGTGGGGTCGGAGAACTTGCCCACCATGATCCCGTTGCCCGCGATGTCGTAGACGACGTTGCCGGTCACGTTGCTGCCGTGGACACCGTGGTGCAAATCGAGCGCGGTGGCCCCCATCTGCGTGAAGGTGTTGCCGGTGAAGGAGACACGATCGGCGTCCACCACATGGACCCCGGCCGGCGGACGGTCGACGTACTGGTGGTTGGAGGTGTCGGCCGAGAGGTTGAAGTTGCCGCCCTGGCCGTTGAGCAGACCGTTGCTGGTCGCTTCCATCCAGGTGGTCTGCGCGAAGGTGATACCCGAGAAGCGCAGGTCGTGGACCGGGGCATCCAGGCTGGCGCCCTTGACCTCCACGAGCGTCGGCAGGGTGGGAGCCTGCACGGTGGCGGTGGACATGTCCTCACCGGAGCGCGGTTTGTAGTAGACGGTCTGCGCGGCCGTGTCGACGTAGAACTCGCCCGGCTCGTTGAGGAATTCGTGGGCGTTCTCGAAGTGCAGCGGGGCGCCGTTGGCCAGGATCGGGTAGGGCCGCTGGAAGAGGATGCCCGCCTCGTGGTCCTGGATGGACACGTTGGCGGTGCCGCCCGCGGTGGTGAACGACTTCAACCGCAGGTAGTTCTCCGCCCACTGCAGTTCCAGGTTCATCTCGACCTGGCTGAGGTTGTTCCAGTTGGAGATCTGCGAACCGAGCACTTGGAGCAGCTTGTTGGTCTTGTCGTTGCCCTGGAGCTGGAAGTCCGAGCCGAGGTCGGGGTACCGGGCGCGGGTGGCGCGCACTCCGTTGACGTACAGCTGCCGGAAGTTGAGGCTGCCCACGGAGGCCTTGTACTCGCCGTTGCCGACGGCGGTCCAGCCGCTGATCTTCTTACCGCTGCCGATCACCGGCGTCTCGCCGTTGTACGCCTGGTAGACGACCGTGTGGCCGTTCGTGCCGGAGTCGCTCGTGCCGAGAGTGATCGGGCTGGTGAGTGAGTAGGTGCCGCCGCGCAGGTTCACGGCGATGTCGTCGGACATGTTGGAGTTGACGGCACGTACCGCGGACTGGGCCGCCTGGATGGTCTTGAAGGCAGCGGTGGGGCTCGTTCCCGAGTTGCTGTCACTGCCGTTGACGGGATCTACGTAGAAGTTCGCCGTGGCCGCGTGCGCGGTCTGGGCCGGCAGCACGGTCGCGCAGACGACGACGGTGGCCGCGAGTGCTTTGCTCAACCCCGCACTGATGCGTAGGGGTCTCATGTGTGGTGTCCCTCCTGGGATCCCCGTTGCGCCATGAGTTGCATTTATCGACGGAAGTCGGGGTCAGCGTCAAGACGATAGGCATGCCTATTTTTCGCTCAAGCAACACCAGTGACATGCGCCCGTGTCTCAGCCGGGTCGCCCGCCCCCTGCCCTACGAGGAAAAACAGCAGGTCAATCGACATGCCGCTGCGACAACTGACGCGTGCAGTCCAGTGAACCGGCCGCCCGCTCGACACCGCCGCCCGAAAAGAGTTCCATCGCGACTTCCGGAAGCGGAAAAATGAGTCGTACTCATTTACCCGTCCCTCGGCACGAGTTCCACGGAGGCGACAGCGACAGGGGACGCAGCCCCGCCGGACGACCCCCGCCGGGACCGTCAGTCCGGCAGGGGCTGTTCGGCCCAGATCGTCTTGCCCTCCGCGGTGTGTCGGCTGCCCCATCGCTCGGCGACCTGGGCGACGAGCAGGAGTCCGCGGCCCCCCTCGTCGAAGACCCGGGCGCGGCGCAGGAGCGGGGCGGTGCTGCTGCCGTCGGAGACCTCGCAGACGAGGACGTCGGAGCGGATGAGGCGCAGCTCGATGGGGGTGTTGCCGTAGCGGATGGCGTTGGTGACCAGCTCGCTGACGATCAGTTCCGTGGGGAACTCGAGCTCGTCCAGCCCCCAGGCGGCCAGTTGCTCGCTCGCCATGCGGCGGGCTCCGGCGACGGCCGCGGGATCCACGGGCAGGCTCCAGACGCGTACCCGGTCGCTGCCGAGACCGCGGATCCGCGCCAGGAGCAGAACGATGTCGTCGGCGGCGGGCTCGGCCCGCACCTTGCGCAGCACCTCCTCGCAGGTTTCCTCCAGGCCCGCGACGGGACGCCGCAGCGCCTCGCTCAGCAGCTCCAGTCCGACGTCGACGTCCCGGCCGGGGGTCTCGACCAGGCCGTCGGTGTAGAAGGCGAGCAGAGTGCCCTCGCTCACCTCGATCCGGGCGGCCTCGAAGGGCATGCCGCCCAGGCCGAGCGGGGGCCCGGCAGGCAGGTCCAGGACCTGCGTGGTCCCGTCGGGGTTCACCAGGACGGGCGGCGGGTGCCCGGCCCGGGCCATGTCGCACCGTCCGGCGACGGGGTCGTAGACGGCGTAGAGGCAGGTGGCCCCGACCTCTGCCGACGCCCCCTCCCCCGGCCCGCGGGTGTCCGGGCCCTCCTCCCGGTCGAGGCGGATGACCAAATCGTCCAGGCGGGTGAGCAGCTCCTCGGGCGCGAAGTCGGCGTCGGCGAGCGTGCGGACCGCGGTGCGCAGGCGGCCCATCGCGGCCGAGGCGTGCACCCCTTGGCCCACGACGTCACCCACCACCAGTGCGACCCGGCCACCGGACAGTGCGATGACGTCGAACCAGTCGCCGCCGATCTCGTCACCCGATCCGGCGGGAAAGTAGCGGTGGGCGAGTTCCAGCGCCGGCGCCCGGGGCGGCCCGGGCGGCAGAAGACTGCGCTGGAGAGTGATCGCGGTGTGGCGCTCGCGTGTGTAGCGGCGGGCGTTGTCGACGCTCACCGCCGCCCGTGCGGCGATCTCCTCGGCCAGGAGCAGGTCGTCCTCGGTGAAGGCGTCCGCGGTGCGGTGCCGCACCAGGTGCATCACACCCAGGGTGACGCCCCGGGCGCGCAGCGGCACCATCATCACCGCGTGGACTCCGAACCTCCGCACACTCTCGGCGCGGGCCGGGTGGGCCGTCGACCAGTCGCCCAGCAGCGGATCACCCATCCGGTACACGGCGCCCCGGCCCGTGATCAGCGCCCGAGCGGGTGGCGAGCCGGGCGGGCAGATGTCGATCCCACCCTCCGGGACCACGGATTCCGGGCACCCCGGCAGCACCGACCGCTGCGCGGTACGGCGGAAGACGACCTGGGTGCCGGCTGGTATCGGTTGCGGTTCATGGCCTCGGGCGACCGCCTCCAGCAGGTCGACGGTGACGAAGTCGGCGAACCCGTCCACCGCCACCTCGGCCAGCTCCTCGGCCGTCCGGGTCACGTCCAGGGTGCTGCCGATCCGCGTACTGGCGTCGTTGAGCACCGCCAGGCGGCGCCGGGCCCAGTACTGCTCGGTGATGTCGATCACCAGCGCGGACATGCCCAGCGTCTCCCCCGCCCCGTTCTTCAGCGGGGAGAGGAAGACCGACCACGCGTGATCGCGGATCTCGCCGGAGGCCCGGAAGGGCTGTTCCTCGCGGACGATCATCTCGCCGGTGCGCACCACCTCTCGTTGGAGGCGGTCGATCTCGTCCAGGGGCGGGGTGGGGTAGATCTCCCACAGGGTCTTGCCCCTCATCTCGTCCGTGGTGAGCCCCATGGCACGGCTCATCACCTGGTTGCAGGTCACGAACCGCGCCTCACGGTCATAGACGGCCACCGGCAGCGGAAGTTGCGCGAGCGTGAGGTCCCACAGCTCCGTGGGCTCCTCCTCGGTCGGCCCGGCGGGGTAGGTCACGGCGGCCGGGGTGACGACCCAGGCGGTCCTGCCGCGCGCGTCCACCAGCGGGGCGCCCCTGAGCTGCGCCTTGACGCGGCCTCCGTCCCGCTTCCGCAGTCCCACGTCACTCGTCCACGGTTCACCCGCGGCGAGGTGGCGCCGCATCGCCAGGGGCAGTTTCGCGGAGAGCAGGTGGGCGGCCGGACGGCCCACGACCTCCTCCGGCTCGTATCCGAGCATCCTCCCGGCTCCCGCGCTCCACACCAGCACGGCACCACGAGCGTCGATGACTACGGCGGCGTCCTCGGGCGCCGCCGCGCCCCCTTCTCCTGTGTTCGTGTCGGGTCGGTTGTCCATGGGGTGTCCCGACTTCGTTCCTGCCGCGCCCGGCACGGCCTGTGCCACCCGTCACGGGCGGTGCCTTCAGCATCCCGCCGCGGCCCGCCTCGCTCAACCGGCGGCGCCGGCTCCCGTCCGCGCCCCGGGCACGGACCGGTGCCGAGCCGTCCAGGGGGGCCGGGCCGGGCTCTGCCGGCGGCGGTGGCGCCTCGTGCGTCGCCATCGGAGCCGGCGCGCAGCACAAGGGCGCCTGACCAGGTCTGATTCCTGTCAGGCGCCCTTGTGCCCGGTCGGCCTAGCGCCGGTGGTTTCCGACGGTGATGACTCCCTTCGTCCCGGCACCGGTTCCGTTGTCGTAGAGGACGTCGCCGGTGGACTTCTTCCAGATCTTGATGCGGAAGGTGTCCGGGCCATCGGTGACGGTGGCCCGGAAGGTGTAGCCGCTCTTGCCGCCCACCGTGCCAGTGCCCTGGTAGACGGCCCGGGAGCCGTTCACCACGAGCCAGTCGGAGCCGGTCGAGCGGAAGGTGAGCCGCGCGGAGCCGAGGACGAACGTGGCCTTGCCGGTGGGGGTGGTGGCTCCCTTGCGGTACCGGACGCCCAAGGTGAACGCTGCCTTGCCGGTGAGCCGGGGCTCGGCGGGATAGGCACCGGCCGGCGAGGTGATCATGCCGGCGCCGGCAGCCGGCCCGGCGGCACGGTCGTAGACGATCAGCTCCGCGAGCGTGGTGGAGTCGGTGCCCTTGTCGTCATCGGTGACCGTGACGACGGGCCGGTGGATGCCCGCGTCGTCGTAGACGTGTGCGGCGCGGCAGCCGGAGCCGGTGACCGTGCCGGTCGTCGGCCGGCTGCCGTCCTTCCAGTCGACCGTGCAGGTGTGGCGGTCGCTCGTGCCCGGGTCGTCGAAGGACGCGGTGACGACGGCGGCCTTGCCCACCGAGACGGGCGAGCCGGGGCCCTTGGCGGAGGTGATCGACGGGGCCGCGTTGGAGACCTTGACGCTCGCGGTGTCGCTGCCGCGCCCGCCGGTCAGGGTGACCTGGAAGGTGCCGTCGTCGGTGCAGGTGAGGGTCGTGCGGGCCGCGGCGGGGTCCTCGACCGCGCACGGGGCGCCGTCCCGGACGGTCCACTTCGGCGTGCCCGCCCCGGAGACGGTGCCGGCGAGCGTGATCGCCTCGCCCTCCGTGCCCGTCGCGTCCGGCCCGGCGTGGACGACGGTGACCGGTTCGATGCCGCCGAGCGTCGGGACGACTTTCTCGATCAGGCCGTCGGGGCCGAACTCCAGCTTGTCGATGGTCGTTTCACGGTGGGTGCCGTCTCCACCGGGGATGGCGAAGCGGTGGTAGGCGATGTACCAGTCGTCGGTGTTGGGGACGTGGACGACGGAGTGGTGACCCGGGCCCTTGATGCCCAGGGACAGGTCCTTCTCCAGGATGACGCCCTGCTTGGTCCACGGGCCGGTGGGTGAGGGGCCGGTCGCGTAGGCGACGCGGTAGTTCTCGTCCCTGGTGTCGTTCTCCGACCACATGAAGTAGTAGGTGCCTTTGCGCTTGGCGACGAAGGTGCCCTCGTTGTAGCCGGTCGGGGTGATGTCCTCGACCTTCGAGGTGTCGAGGGAGGTCATGTCGTCGCCGAGCGGGACGACGTAGGCGCGCCCGTTGCCCCAGTAGAGGTACTGCTTGCCGTCGTCGTCGGTGAAGACCGCCGGGTCGATCATCTGGCCCCGGAAGTCACCTGCCTTGAGCAGCGGCTTGCCCAGGGCGTCCTTGAACGGCCCTGTGGGCGAGTCGGACACGGCGACGCCGATGTTCGCGTCGGCGCAGAAGTAGAAGTAGTACTTTCCGTCCTTCTCCGTCATCGCCGGCGCCCAGGCCCGGCTGTCGGCCCAGCTGACGTCGGGACCGAGGTCGAGGATGACGCCGTGGTCCTTCCAGTGGACCAGGTCCGTGGAGGAGTAGGCCTTGAACTGCGTGCCGCTCCAGCCCTCGAAGCCGTCGGTGGTCGGGTAGATGTAGAAGGTGTCGCCGAAGCGCACGATGTTCGGGTCGGCGTTCAGGCCCGGCAGGACCGGGGTCTTCATGACGAGCGCCGAGACCTTCCAGGTGCGCTTCTTGCCGTCCGCCCCGGTGACCTCGTACGTCACCGGCTTGGTGAAGTCACGCACGCTGCCGGAGGCGGGGCTGATCGTCGCGCCTCGGGCGAGGGTGAACTCCGGTGCCAGGGCGGTGAGATCGGTACCCGCCTTCATCGGCAGGGTGATCGTGCCGGCCGCGTTGTCGACGAGCGCGTCGACCTTGAGCGCCGGATGTGTCGCCTTGGCGATGCCCGCCGTGTTGCCGCCGAGCTCCATGACCTCGGCGCCCGAGAGGGCACGGTCGTAGATGCGGAAGTCGTCGACCTCGCCGCCGAAGGAGGGGTCGGCCGAGTACAGGGACTTGCCGATGTAGCCGCTGTAGTCCTTGGCCGCGTCGTACAGCTCGGACGGTTTGATGGTGGTCGTCGTGCGGGCCGCCTCGACACCGTCGGCGTAGAGGATCATCGTGCCGGTGGTGCCGTCCAGCGTCACCGTGACGTGCCGCCACTGGCCGGGTGTGAGCTGTGAGCCGGCCGTCAGCTTCGACTCGGCCGACCAACTCGCCTTGGTGATGGCCGAGTAGAGGCTGGAGCCGCCGTTGGACGGAGTGGCGAACAGGTACTTGTCGCTGTCGGGTCCGAGTCCGAACAGCCACTGGAAGCTGCTGCCGCCCTTCCACTTGGCGTACGTCGACACCGTCACGCTGCCGGCGCCCTTCAGCACGCCGTTGGGGATCTTCACGTACGGCGAGTCCGAGCCGCCGGACATCTTGAACGAGCCGCCCTCGACACCGGCGCCGAAGTCGGGGGTCCGCACATAGGTGCCGTGGTGTCCGTGCCCGCTGGAGTCACGGGCGATGCTGCCGCCGGTCTCGTCGAAGTCGTAGTGCAGCAGCAGGTCCGCCGGGACGTCCGGCCCCTCCTCGGACACGGTGACCTCGGCGTGAACCGGGATCGCGGCGCCGCCCGGCAGGCTGCCGGTGACGGTGAAGGTGCCGGCCTGGGCGTACTTCGAGGCCGGGACGTCGTCCCAGTCGACGGAGACGGGCCGCTTGACGCCGTCGGCGTACTCGGCGATCACCGTGGCCGGCAGGACCGGGGCGTCACCGACCCGGGTCTTCACCGACACGTCCTCGACGCTCTTCACGATCTGGTCGGGCTGGTAGGCGCGCAGCAGCCGGTCGTACTCGGCCTGGGTGACCGGCAGCACCGTGCCGTGACGGGGCTTGGCGGGCAGGTCGTAGCCGGTGGAGGGGGTCCAGGTGCCGGAGTCGAGGTCGGTCGTCTCGAACGGGATGTAGCCGCGGCCGCCGAACTCGTCGAGGAACGCGTACCACTTCTCCTCGGTGTTGGACTTGAACACCAGCGGTCCCTCGGCGGCGTTCATCGCGCCCTTGCCGATGCCCTCGGCGACCGGCGTCCAGGATGGGTTCAGGATCGAGTCGCTCTTCTCCTGGAAGACGAACTTGCTGTTGGGGGTGGAGGAGCTGCTGTTCCGCTCGTCCTTGGACAGGCGGTAGTACGTGCCGTCGTGCCGGATCATCGTGGAGTCGATGACCGAGTAGCCGCGGTCGATCCAGACCTTGGGCTCGCTGAAGGTGTAGAAGTCGCGGGTGGTGGCGTACATCATGCGGTTGTACGTGTCGCCGGAGTGGTCGGCGTCGTCGTACAGCTTCGACGCCCAGAAGACGACGTACTCACCGCGCTCGGCGTCGTAGAACGCCTCCGGCGCCCAGGTGTTGCCCGCGCTGTCGGGCGAGACCCTGACCAGGCGCTGGTTGGTCCAGTGGACCAGGTCGGTGGACTCCCAGACCATGATGGACTTGCTGCCGGTGCGCTGGGAGGCGTCCCAGTCGCCGTTGCCGTAGATCCTGAGGTCGGTGGCGATCTGGTAGAACTTGTCGCCCTCCGGGGAGCGGATGATGAACGGGTCGCGCAGGCCCTTCTCGCCGAGCGTGGAGGTGAGGACCGGCTTGCCGTCGTTGAGCTCCCGCCAGTGCAGGGGGTCGTTGCCCTTGCTGAGGGCGGCGTAGAGCTGCTCGCCGTCGGAGGTGCCCTCGCCGGTGAAGTAGCTGAACATGTAGCCCTTGAGGGGCGCCGCGGCGGGCAGTTCGGGGACCTTGGCCGTCATCACGCGCGTCGCTCGGGCCTCGCCCTTGGTGACGGTGGCCGTCAGTTCGACGGTGGCGGCGCCGTCGCCGTGCGCGGGGCGGTGAACCGCGCCGTCGGCGGAGACGACGTCCGGCTTCGCGGAGGACCAGGTGACGGCCGTGCCGTAGGTGCCGCTCTCGGGCAGGGTGAGGTTGCCGCGCGCGTCGTCGAGGTTGTGGACCGTGAGATCCTCGGCGGCCTGCCGGGTGGCGGCGTCGTCGTCGAGTGCCGGGCGGACCGTGACGTCGAAGGTCTTGGTGGCGGTCACGGTGCCCTTCCTCAGGGTCGCCGTGAGCGTGGCGCGGCCGTCCGGTGAGCCTGCCGCGGGGCGGGTCACCTTGCCGGTGGCGGACACCACGGACGGGTTGTCGCTGGTCCAGCCGATGGCGGAGCCGCCGGCCGCGCCCGTCCTGGGCAGGTCCAGGTCGGACGTGACGCCGCTGATGTCGCCGAGGCTCAGGGCCTCCTTGTCGGCGGCGACGCCCTGCGTGGCGACGGGGAGGGAGAGCTGCTCGACCTCCGAGCCGTCCAGGGCCCGGTCGTACACGCGGAAGTCGCGGATCCGGCCCTTGAAGAGCTTGTCGCCGTCGTAGACGGACTTGCCGATGTAGTTGGCCTTGGTGGTGCCGGATCCGATGGCGCCGGGCGTCGTGGTGACCGACGTGTTGCGGCCCACCTCGACGCCGTCCTCGTAGAGCACGCCCGTGGAGCCGGTCTGGGCGTAGGTGACGTGCTTCCACACGCCGCGGGTGAGGCTGTGGGAGTCGGAGGGCTTGGTGGTCTGCTCGGTCGACCAGTTGCCCGTCGCGACGGAGGTGCGGAAGGAGTTGCCCGTGGCGAACAGGTAGCCGTTGCCGCTGCCCGCGCTGGTGTTGCCGAAGCCGTAGAGGAAGTAGGGCGTGCTCTGGGCGGAGTCGATCAGCACGTCCAGGGAGACGGTGATCGAGTCCATGCCCTTCATGACGTCGTCCGGCACCTTGATGTAGGTGTCCGACCCGTTGAAGGCGAGGCCCTGACCGGATGCCGGGAAGTCGGCGGTGCCGCTGACCGTGCCGTCGCGGCCGTTGCCGGAGGCGTCGGTCACGGTGGCGCCGGTGCCGGCGTCGAGCTTGTACCACAGGGCCAGGCCCTCGGTGAGGTCCGCCGCTTCGGGCGCGGGTGCCTCCGGGGCCGCCTGCGCGGAGACGGTGGGGCCGGCGAGTGCGAGCAGCATCGACGCGGCGGTCAGTCCGGCGAGAGGACCCGCCCAACGTCTCGCGCGGCTGCGAAGTCGTGCGACGTGCGTCATGTCTTGTGGGGTCCTCTGCTGAGGCATGGCCGATGACGGGCAGGGCGGAGCGGTAGGTGCGTGCGGGGATGACGAGGCGACGGCAACTCCTGGCCGCGGGCCTCGTGTTACGTGCAGGTGAACGCGTGTTGCGAGAGTCTCGGCCGACGGCCGGGGCAGCGTCAAGAGGTTCCGAACAATGTCCGATGGGTCGAACAACTCTCCCCGGGGCGTCCGCCTTCGGCCAGGGCAGTCGGCGGAGCGTTGTCAGTGGCGGGTGGCAGCATCGGGCCCATGACGGACACCACGGCATTCGACTGGCGGTCCTTCCTGCTCAGGTGGAGTGGGGAGTGGGCGGATTCCCTGCCGGAGGACGAGACGCGGGGAGCGGACGACGAGGCCGCGCTTCAGGCACGGTGGCTGGGGTTCCCACCCGCGTCCGAGGAGCGGATAGCGGCCATGGAGGAGCGTCTGGGCCGGCGGATGCCCCCGTCGTACCGGCAGTTCCTCGCGGTCACCGACGGGTGGCGGCACGCGGGCGGGTTCGTGTGGCTGCTGGCGGGGACCGAGTCCGCGCGCTGGCACGCCAACGCGTCCGGGCTTTCGTACATGTTCGAGGAGCACCTGGACGAGGACGCCGGGCCCGAGGAGCGGCGGGAGGCGGACATCTGGCGGCGCGGGCTGCAGCTCGACGTCGAGTCCGACGCCACCTACGTCCTCATGGACCCCGAGGACGTGGACGAGGACGGCGAATGGGCCGTGTACACGTGGGCGAGCTGGCGTGCCGCGTCGCCCGAGCGACACGCGAGCTTCGCCGCCTTCATGCTCGAGGTGTACCGGGAGTTCCACAGCCTGCGGTCGCACGGGGGCGCGGAGGCGCCGGTGTTCGTGAACGACACGACACGCGCGCTGGACGCGCAGCTGGAGGAGGCCCGAATCGAGGCGCTGCGCGGCGGCTGGGAGCGGGCTCTGGAGGCGCTGGACGAGGCCAAGGGGTACGGCAGACCGCGGGCCGCCGGGCTGGGTGACCAGATCCGCCGCCTGCTCGGACAGACCCATATGGTGCACTTCGACGACCTGGTGACGAATCAGCGGTACGCGTCCGAGCTGCTGCCGGCGCTGGTCGCCGAGCACGCGGCGCACTCGTACCAGGACGATTCCAGCCTGATGTTCCATCTGCGCGGAGCCGACGAGGACTTGGTGTCATGGGCTCACGCGACGCTGGGTCAGATGCGCAGCGGCTCGTACCGGTACACGGCGGCCGGACCGTTCGGGGAGGCGGTCGAGCGGGCCCGGGAGTCGGCGCGCTGGGGCGACACCGACGGGGCGTGGCGGACACTGATCGACGCCGTGCCCCTGTGGGAGCCGCTGGGACCGGATCACCTGGCGCCCCTCGGCTGGCTGGCCGACCCCGTGCTCGGGCCGCTGCTGACCCCGGATCGGGGCCGGGAGCTGCTGTCCAGACCGAGGGGCGGGCAGTCGGGTGACACGCCGAGTCCGTCGGCCGGGCTCGACCCGGGCGGCCTGGCGTGGCTCGCAGAGCCCGACCCAGGCGACAACCGCACGTCCTACCGGTTCGTCCTGGTGGAGGGGGTGGAGCCGGAGGAGTTGGCCGGGCGCCTCGCGGACGGGGACGGGGACAGTAGCGCGCTGAGCGCACCCATGACCCGTTGGGAGGCGCGCAAGACGCGGCTGCGCGGCCGCAGGGAGTTCTCCTCCTACGACGACAGGGCTCTCATGGCGGTCGGCCGGGCCGGCGCCGGCTGGAGCTTCGCCTTCGACGGCGATCCGGCCCCGTTCGACCACCGGCGGTTCGTCTCCCCGGCCGCGTCCGCCGCCGCGGGAACCCGTGCCGTGGTGGTGTGGAGCGGTCTGAGGGCACGGCACGGGGAGCCGTTCTTCCACCTTTCGGTGGCGCGGGACGGTGCCGAGCAGTACTCCTTCACGTACGCGGACAGAGAGGTCCGGCCGAGCGGGGAGATACCGGGAGCGCTCGACCCGAGCCGGTTCTTCGGTGACCCGGAAGGCGGAGCCGGAGTGGAGCGGTCGCTGCTGGAGGCGGTGGCCGAGGAGTTCGGCGTCCGTCTGCCGCGTCATGCCCTCGTGAACGGGCGGCTGCACACGTTCGTCGCCCGTTCATGGACGCGCCCGCCCGGGGACGGAGAGACGTACATGGTGATCCGGGTGGGCTGAGGAGGCCCCTCCTGGCAGCCGAGGAGCCGGTGTCCCGCTGAGCGTGCTCAGCCGTCGCCCCTCGTGGCGACAACCGCCCAGGTACGGTGCGGGACTTGAATCACGTCGCCGGGGAAACGCTCGCGCAGCACCCGGCCGAGGGCGTCGTCGAAGCGTTCCACCTCGTCCGGCGGCAGGCAGGCGCCGACCCCGGCACTGGCCCGGATCCGGCCGCGCCACGCCTCGGGCGGGTACGGCACGGCCAGATCGAAGGAGAAGGTCTCGATGCCGGTGAAGCCCGCGGTGGCCAGGTCGGTCAGCCAGCGCGGGTACAGGCCGGTGCCGCCGCCCAACGTCCAGGCCGGGTTGAAGGAGAGGATCAACTCCTCGGTCGCCTCGACCACGTTGCCCGGCAGGGGCAGCCAGTCGAAGTGGGCGATGACCGCCCGGCCACCGGGACGCAGCAGCCGCGTGATCTCGGCCGCGGCCTTCGGCGCGTCGAACCAGTGCCAGCACTGGCCGGCCGCCACCAGGTCGTACGACGCGTCCGGCAGCCCCGTCGACTCCGCCGTGCCCACCCGGTAGTCGGTCCGCACCCCGGCTTCCCGGTCGAGCTTCCGGGCCTGTTCGAGCAGGGGTGCCGCCGGGTCCACACCGGTCACCCGCGCCCCCGCCCGCGCGAACAGCCGGGCCAGGGCACCGGTGCCGGTACCGAGGTCGAGTACGTCCTTGCCGGGGAAGGCGATGCCGTGCCGGTACAGGTGCGTGACGATCTGCGGTGGGAATCCGGCGCGGTGGCGGCCGTAGTCCTGCGCGGTGAGCCCGAAGTCAGGACGGAAGCTGCTGGTCATGTCGGGCTCCTGGGGGCTGTGCGTCGACGGGCACGGTCCACCCTGTCATCCGTGACCGGCGATCGCGAAGAAGAACGATCCGCTCCTCCCGGAAGGTCGCCGCACGCGTGCGCCCTCTGACCTGCCCGAAGCGCGCGGGTGGGCGAAGGGGCCAACGCGGTGTTCCCCGGCTGTGTCGAGCCGCCGGGGCGCGGCGGTTCGGCCATGCTGGGGCAGATCGCTCCCCTTCTCCTCGACAAGGAGCCCCGTATGCCGACGGACCAGCTCGGACGATTCCTGGCAGCTCTGGACCCGGAGCACCGCGAAGCGGTCGGTGCCAGGCCACGCCAGGAGCAGGAACGCCTCGCGGCGGCCTGGGAACGGGAACTGGAAGCGGACGACGAGCTCGACACCCTCGACGAACTGTCGCCCGCGGCTGCGGAGGCGGAGGCAGCCCGCCGCGTCCTGGAACGCGGCAGCGACTAGAGCGCACACGTACGGGCCCACACGACCGCCCTCTCTTCGGGCCGGTACCGGCCTTCGGGGGAATTCCGGGTCCGCTCCGCGGTTCGGCGGCCGGCGGGTGGTACGGGCATGAGATGCCGACGCCCTCCGATCCACCCGACTCGGCGCCGCCGCCGCGCCTGGACGACGCCGAGTCGCGCGTGCCGGGCGTGCTGCGGACCGCGGCCGCGTACGCGTGGCGGCTCATCGCGGTCGGCATCGTCGTCCGGGTCGCCTTCTCCGTGCTCGGGCAGTTCCACCGGGTCGCCGTCGCCGTCTTCCTCGGTCTGGTCGTCACGGCGGTGCTCCGTCCCGTGGCCGGTCTGCTGGCCCGTTTCGTGCCCCGGCCGCTCGCGGTGGCCGCCGCGCTCATCGGCGGCATCGTCCTCGTCCTCGGGGCGCTCGCCCTGGTGGGTGAGACCGTCGCGGACCAGCGGACCGGGCTGGAGAAGGAGTTCGTGGCGGGGATCGACCGGATCGAACGGAAGCTGGAGGAGCCGCCCTTCCGGCTTCCCGCGGACGCGTTCGACGATCTCCAGTCCCGCATCGGCAAGCTCCTGTCGGACCACCGTTCCACCGTCGTCAGTACGGCGCTCAGCGGCGCGAGCCGGCTGGTCGAGGTGCTGACCGTGCTCGCGCTGGCCCTGTTCTGCGCGGTCTTCTTCACGCACTCCGGCGACAAGCAGTGGCGGTGGCTGTGCGACCAGCTCCCCGAGCGGGCCCGGCAGCGGTTCGCGGTCGGGGCCGACGCCGCCTGGCGGACCTTCACCGGCTACACGCGCGGCATCCTGCTGGTGGCGGCGACCAACGCGGTCCTCGTGGGCATCGCGCTGTTCGCCCTCGGGGTGCCGCTCGCCGTGCCGTTGGCCCTGCTGGAGTTCCTGGCGGCGTTCATCCCGCTGATCGGCTCGCCCATCGCCCTGGCGATCGCGGCGGTCGTCGCGCTGGCGTCGAAGGGGCCGCTCATCGCCCTGGTGGTCGTGGCGCTGGTCGTGGTCATCGGCCAGATCGAGGGCCACGTGCTGCACCCCGTCGTGATGAGCTGGGCCGTGCGACTGCACCCGGTGGTGGTCGCCCTGGCGGTGGTCGGCGGGGCGGTCGCGGCCGGGGTGATCGGCGCGGTGGTGGCCGTACCGCTGGTGGCCGTGACGTGGTCCGTGTACCAGGCGCTGCGGGACCGTACCGGCGAGGCCGCCTGACTGCCTCGCGGGTGCCGCCGCTCGTGTCACCGAGCTCTGCCACGCCACCCCGAAGGGAGCGGCAGAGGCTCAGGCAGGGCCCGGGAGCCGCCGCGTCGGACGGTGTTCCTCCTACGCGAGTTCACGCACCGTCATCGCCGGGGACGTGCCGGCGGCCCGCCGCGGCCCCGGCGGCCCCGGCGGCCCCGGCGGCCCCGGCGGCCCCGGCGGCCCCGGCGGCCCCGGCCGACATCACCTGCGGGTCTCCTTGCCCAGCGCCATCAGGGAAGCCCGCGTTTCCGGATCCATCTTCTCGATCGCGTACCGGAAGGTGTCGCGGGCCATCCGGGTGTGCCACGTGCGCAGGAATGCGGCCACTTCGTCCTGATGGACCTCGGCGGTGACCTTGAGCAGCCATCCACAGCCCTTCCGCACGTAGACGTCCTCGTCGTGCATGAGCCGGACGCAGTTGTCGAAGACGTGCGACAGGGGCAGTTCGAACACCGTCCGCCCCACGGCTCTCCGGACGAACTTCACGACGGCCACGTTCGCGGCGCGTCTCGCCCAGGGCGACCGGGACGCGACCCAGCGCCGCGTCCGCGGGATCCGGTCGAGGTGCCCGCGGAAGAACGGGTACAGCAGCTTCAGGCACAGGTCGTCGCACTGCGCCCAGTTGGAGACATACGTTTCGAGCCAGTCCTCACAGCGGTCGAGGAGTTCGTCGCCCAGCCCGGCCCTCGCGACCTTGTGCAGCAGCGCGAAACCCAGCAGGACCTCTTCGTGGTGCGAAGCGCGTGACAGCACCTCCTCCGCGAGGGCCAGACGCGTCGCCGGGGGGATGTCCGGCCGCTCACGGAAGCAGTCGTTCGCGAGCTCGACGACGGAGGCGTTGCTCACGCCCAGGGCGCGGATCTCCTGCGGGAAGTACCGCTGCGTTCCGGCCGCGAAATCCGCGTCGCCCCGCTCTGCCAGGGACGCCAGGAGGTCCCCGGCGGCGGCTGTCACATCCATTACCTCGATCCCTCCGTCATGCCGGTCCCTCGGCCGCGTGACCGCCGGTCGTCCCCGTATCATCGCGCGGTGGGCACTGGGGTGGGGATCACGGCGCCGTTCGGCCGGCTGCTGCGCACGCTGCGGCAGAGTCGCCGGCTGACGATCGAGGAACTGGCCGAGGCGTCGGGAATCTCGGGGCGGGCCATCGGCGACATGGAGCGGGGCCGGAGCCGGCGTCCGCACCGGGGCACCATCACGGCGCTCGCCCAGGGACTGGACCTGGACGAGTCGGCGCACGCCGGCCTCCTCGCCGCCGCCCGCGCGGCCCGGCCCGGGGCGCGGTCCGCCGAGCCGGTCAGGGCCTCCCTCCACACGCTGCCACGAGGCGTGCGGGACTTCGTCGGCCGGCAGGCGGAACTCACCGAGCTGCGCGCGCTCGCGCGGGAGGCCGCAGAGGGCGCCGTGGTCGCTCCCCCGGTGGCCGTGGTGTCCGGCCCGCCCGGAAGCGGCAAGACCTCGCTGGCGGTTCGGCTGGCCGAGGAACCGTCGTCACCCTGCCCCGACGGGGCGTTCCTGGTGGACATGCGGGGTCTGGACGAGCGGCCGCTGTCCGCGGAACAGGCAGTGGCCGGTCTGCTGGGCGCGTGGGGCGTGGGGGACGCCGAGCTGGCCCGGCTGACCGCCGAAGAGCGGCTGGCCCGCTACCACGACGTCGCCGCAGGGCTGCGCGCCGTCCTGGTGCTGGACAACGCGGGCGGTGAGGCCCAGGTGAGGCCGCTGCTGCCGCGTGCGGGGCGGCTGCTCGTGGTGGTGACGAGCCGACGCACACTCGCCGGCCTGGAGGGCGTTCGACGCGTCGCGCTCGGGGCGCTGAGCCCGCGGGAGTCCGCCGCCCTGCTGCGTGTTGTCGTGGGCGCCGGGCGGGTGGACGCGGAGCCGGGGGCCGCGGACGTCGTGACCGAGCTGTGCGGGCATCTGCCGCTGGCGCTGCGGGTGGCCGCGAACTGGGCGGCCACCCGCACCAACTGGAGCCTCGAGCGGCTCGCCGGCCGGCTCGCGGACGAGGACCGCCGGCTCGACGCGCTCAGCGCGGGCGACCTGAAGGTCAACTCCGCCTTCGCGTTGTCCTGCTCCCGTCTCGCCCCCGAGGCCGCCCGGATGTTCCGGCTGCTGTCGCTGCTGCCGGGCGGGGACTTCAGCGCCGCCCCGACCGCCGTGCTCGCGGACGTTCCCCTGGCCGACGCCGAGGACCTCCTGGAGGAACTGCTGGAGGCGGGGCTGCTCATGACGTCTCGTCAGGGCCGTTACCGCCTGCATGACCTGCTGCGCCTGTACGCGGCTGCGCGCCGCCGCTCGGAGGACGGGCCGGCGGACGGCTCGGCGGACGGGGAGGCGGACGGGGAGGAGAGGTCGCTCGCCGCGCGGTCCCGGCTGCGGCACTGGCTGCTGGACACGGCCGTCCTCGCCGGCCGCTGGTACGAGCCGGACTACGGGATGCCGCCCGCGGACCCCGGCCGGCTGGTCGCGCTGGAGGACCGCGAGCAGGCGGCGCGCTGGATCAGGGCAGAGGGTGACACCTGGCTCGCCGCGTACCGTGAGGCCGCGGCGCACGGCGAGCACCGGCGGGTGGTCGAGGTCGCGGAGGCCATGCACTGGTTCTCCGACCACTGGGTGTCCTGGGGTCACTGGGTCGAGGTGTACGAGCGGGCCGCCGCTGCCGGGGCGGCCCTCCAGGACGCCGCGCTGGAGGCGACCCACCGCAACTACCTCGCCTGGGCGTACTGGGCCTGCGCACGCCGGCACGACGAGGCGGTGGAGGCGGCCACGAGCGCGCTGCGTCTCGCCCGGGCGGCCGGGGACGTCCTCCAGCACGCATGGGCCCACGCGTATCTCGGCTGGCTGCGGGACGCCGCCGACGACCTGTCGCTCGCGGCCGACCACTATCTGCGCGCCGCGGAACTGTTCACGGCGGCGGACGACGTCAACGGGTACCTCCAGGTCTCCTGCGGGATGATCCGGGTCCTGCGCGGGGCGGGACGCGCACAGGCGGCCGTGGAGACCTGTGGGGACATCATGGACGCGCTCGCGGACCCCCGCCACCGGGACCGGATTCCGCCCAACGTGAGGGAGTTCACCGTCCTGACCGCCCTCTACGCGGTGTCCTTCGTCCATCTCGACGAGGAGCGGTGGGAGGAGGCCGCCGAAGCGCTGCGGTCCATCCGTGGGCAGTTCGACGCCCGCGGATGGCACAAGCAGGCGGGCAAGGTCCACCTGCACCTGGCGCATGCGCTGGCCCGTCTCGGCGAGCGGGCCGAGGCCGCCGCAGAGTACCGTGCCGTGCTCGCGATGGAGGGCCAGGCTCCGGCGGACGTGCGGGACGACGCGTTCGCGGGGCTCGCCGAACTGGCCGCGGGCCGGCCGGCGCCGCTCACCCGGTTCGCGCAGTGACGGACCTCAGCCGCTGCGGCCCGTCGTGGAGGCGAAGCCAGCCAGGTGTGCCGGTCGTTCCCCCTCGGGGGCGTTGCGGCGCTCACGGCCGTCCCCGCCGGTGCCGTTGCTCATCCAACCGGACCCGGGCGAAACCGGACCCGGGCGAACTCATGGGCAACGAGCCGGTCCGCCAGGACGTTCCCGCCCCGCCGCGTCCGGCGACCCGTCGTCGCCCGCCCCTTCGCCGGACAGGCCGTGGAGCTGCCACTCGCGGGGCGTCGTCCCGTAGGCCGCGCGGAAGGCCCGGCTGAAGTGGCTGGGGCTCGTGAAGCCCCAGCGTCTGGCGACGGTCGCGACCCCGTGCCCCGGGGCCGGGGAGCGCAGGAGATCGCGGCGGCACCGCTCCAGCCGCTGCGTCCGGATCCACTCCCCCACCGTCACGCCCTCCGACTGGAACAGCTTGTGCAGGTAGCGGACCGACATGAAGTGCGCCGCGGCGATCCCGGGCGGTGCCAGGCCGGGGTCGGCGAGGTGGCGCGAGATGTGGTCCTTGACGCGTACGAGGGTGGCGGCGGTGGTCTCCGGGGCCCGGGGGACGAAGCGGCCACTGCGCTCGTCGATCAGCAGCGCCAGCAGGTCGAGGGCCGTGGCGGCGAACTGTCGCCCGGCGAAGGCGTCGAGATGCGCCGCTTCGCGTGCCAGCCGCGCGAAGTAGGTCCCCACCAGGGCGGCGCTGCCCTCCCGGGCGGAGAACGCCGTGGCGGTCAGCGCCCGCAGGTCCTCGTCACGCACCCGGAGATCCTCGCGGGGGAAGTGGAAGGAGGTGAAGCAGAACGCGTTCTGCACCTTCTTGCGGAACATCCGGGAGGAGTCGGAGAGGGAGAAGTCCCCCGGCCCGATGCGGGCCTCCCGCCCGTCCTGCTCCTTGAGGGCGCTGCCCCGCCGCTGCAGGGTGAGGATGAGGAACTCCTTGCCGTCCTGCGCGATGAGCCGCCTGCTGCGGGTCACGACCTGCGGGCCCGCCTGCACCTGCGAGACCCCTAAGGAGCCCAGCCGGTGGCTGACGATGCTGCCGGGCGACGGATCGTCCTCGAGGAGTCGCACGTCGAGCGGGATGAAGGTCCGGGACACCGCGTGGTGCCAGCGCTCCCCCCGGTCGGCCGCAGGCAGTGACGCGGTGGACAGGACGACGGACACCTGGATTTCCCCCCTGGACATCATCGAAGGCCGGCAGGCGGAATCCGCTGCCGGCCTTGACGATGTCACCACGCCGCCCCGGGGCGGTCCAGGAAGAATCGGAGGAAGAATCCGGTCACTTGGCCAGGAAGGCGAGCAGCGCCGAGTTGACTTCCTCGGCGTGGGTCCAGAGCAGACCGTGCGGTGCGTCCTCGATCTCCACGTAGTCCGCGGCCGGAAGCGCCTTGCGGAACGGGCGCGCGGTCCCCTCCACGGGCAGGATGCGGTCGCCCGTGCCGTGCAGGATCAGGGCCGGCACGTCGATCGCCGGGATGTCGGCGCGGAAGTCTGTGTACCAGGTGGCGGGCGCGGCGGCCGCGGCGAAGAAGCCGCCGCTCGCGGCGACGTCCCAGCTGTGCCGGACGGCCTCCTCGCTGATCCGCGTGCCGAGGTTCTCGTCGAGGTTGTAGAAGTCCTTGTAGAAGTCCGTGTAGTAGGCGTAGCGGTCGGCCTTCACCGCGGCGACGACCCCGTCGAAGAACTCCTTCGGAGCGACGCCGTCGGGGTTGTCGTCGGACTTGAGCAGGCAGGGCTCCAGGGAGGCGAGGAAGGCGACCTTGGCGACCCGGTCCGTGCCGTAGCGGGACACGTACCGGGCGACCTCGCCGGTGCCCATCGAGAAGCCGACGAGAACGGCGTCCCGCAGGTCGAGGGTCTCCATCACGGTGTTCAGGTCGGCCGCGAAGGTGTCGTAGTCGTAGCCGGTGGTCGGCTGGGCGGACTGCCCGAAACCGCGCCGGTCGTAGGTGATCACGCGGTAGCCGGCGTCGAGCAGGACGGCGCTCTGCCGCTCCCAGGAGTGCCCGTCGAGCGGGAAACCGTGGATGAGGACGACCGGCTGACCGGAACCGTGGTCCTCGTAGTACAGGTCGATGGCGGTGGAGTTCTCCTGGCCCACGGTGATGTACGGCATGTGCTGCTTCCTCGTTTCCGAGCGGCTGGTGCAAGGGACACGGCCACGCTAGGCCGGGCGCGGACGCTCCGATTGCCTTGCAGCGCACCGGAGTTTGACCTGACGCGCACACACGGGCCGTGCACCATATCCGGGTGCCCTTCCGGGGCCGGCGTGACACCATCGGCGCCATGGAAGGGTTCATGACACCTGATCAGATGTCCGTCCGTACGTCCCGTGCCCTCGCCGCCGCCGTCGCCGCGGGGGGAGATCTGGGGCTCGACGTGGGTGACGCGAAGGTGATCTACGACGTGTTCTCCGTCGTGGTGCACCTGGCTCCGTCACCGGTGGTGGTCAGGGTGCCGACCGTCCTGCCGTCGTACGCCGACGCCGACTCCCAGGCCGCGCGGCAGCGGCAGGAGCTGGACGTGGTGGGGTGGCTCGCGGATCAGGGGCATCCGGTGATTCCGCCGAGTCCGCTCGTGCCGCGGGAGCCCGTGCGGCACGACGGGTTCTCGATGACGTTCTGGCAGTTCGTCGAGCTGGACCAGAGCTCCGAGCCCGATTACGCGCACCACGCCGGGCTGGTCGCCGACCTGCACGCCGCGCTGCGCGCCTACCCCGGCGAACTGCCGTTTCTCACAGCGGCCGAACCGCGGTTCGTCACCGACGGTCTTGCCGCGCTGGAGGGGCGCCCCGACCTTCTCGACCCGGCCGATCTCGACCGGGCCCGGCGCGAGTGGGAGGTGCTGGAGCCGGTGGTCGCCTCACGTGCGGGCTTCGAGGCGGTGTTCCCCGGGATCGAGTTCCAGCCGATCCACGGTGACGCCCCGGCCGCCAACATCGTCTCCGGCCCGGGCGGCGTGCTGTACTCCGACTTCGAACTGACCACCCTCGGACCGGTCGAGTGGGACCTGTCTGCCTTCGGACCCGATTGCGAGGCCGCGTACGACGCCGCCGCCGGGCGTCTCGGTCTGCGGCGGCTGGACCAGGATGTGCTGCGGGTCGTCAACGCGGTGGGCATGTCCCGCGCGGTGGCCTGTCTCGCGCTCGCGCCGCAATTGCCCCTGCTGGTCGACGCCCTGAAGCCGGCCGTCGAGCAGTGGCGGTCGATGCCGTTCGCCGGAGGTCTGGGCGGCTGAGGCCGGCGGCCCGCAGGGGTGTTCCCTCACGCGGGCAGCGGGCGGTCGTCGACGACGTGCTTCATGACGAGGGTGGAGTTGAGGCGCTGTACGCCCGGGAGCCGGGCGAGCTGCTGGTCGTAGAGCTGCTGGAAGGCGGTCAGGTCGGTGGCGGCGACGCGCAGGAGGTAGTCGGGATCGCCGAACAGGCGCTGGGCCTGGAGCACGTGCGGGACGGCGGCCACCGCCTCTTCGAACGCGGAGACCGTGTCGGCGTCCTCCAGGCGCATGGTGACGAAGACGAGTGCTTCGAAGTTCAGGCCGACGGCTGCCGGGTCCACCACCGCGCGGTAGCCGCGGATCGCACCGTCGCGTTCGAGGTCGCGCAGCCTGCGGTGGCAGGGCGAGACGCTCAGTCGCACGCGCGCCGCCAGCTCGGTGACCGTGAGACGGCCGTCCAGCTGCAGCTCGGTAAGAATTTTCCGGTCCATGGCATCCATGGAGAAGATTCTGCCCCAGATCACGTGATCAAGGAGAAAAGAAAGGAACAATTTCGGGCGGATCCGGCCTAGCCTTCCTCTCGCACCACAGCACGTGAGAGGGAACGATCGATGGACACGACCACGCTGGCGGCTTTTCTGGCAGTGGATCTCCTGCTGGTGTTCACCCCCGGCGCGGACTGGGCCTACGCGATCACTGCCGGTCTGCGGGACCGCTCGGTGGTGCCGGCCGTCGCCGGGCTGGTCGCCGGATACGCGGGTTACACATTGCTCGCCGTGGCGGGACTGGTGGTGATCGTGGCGAGCTCGGGGACGCTGCTCACGGCGCTGACCGTGGCCGGGGCCGGCTATCTGGTGTGGCTCGGCTGGGGGGTGCTGCGGCAGCCTGCGGCCCTGACAGCCGCCGAGGAGGCCGTGGGCGGCGAGGGCACCTCCCGTGCGCGGGTCCTGCTCAGAGGGATCGGGATCAGCGGCCTCAACCCCAAGGCGCTGCTGCTCTACTTCTCCCTGTTCCCGCAGTTCATCGACCCCGCGGGTGCCTGGCCGGTCGCGGGCCAGACCGGCCTGCTCGGCTCGCTGCACATGACCGCCTGTGCCGTCGTCTACCTCACCGTGGGAGTCCTCGCCCGCACCGTCCTGAGGACCAGGCCCTCCGCGGCCCGGGCGGTGACCCGGGTGTCCGGCGCCATGATGATCGCCATCGGCGGGTTCCTGCTGGTGGAGCGCCTGGCCGGTTGAGCGGCATCGAGCGGCCCCTGCCGGGGCACAACGGGGCGCGCGGCGATCGGACCGTACGCGCTGGTCACAGTGGCGCCTCTCGGCAGACGAGCCTCAGCGAGCCGGTAGCGGGACAATCGGGTGCAGGGACCGAGTAGGCAGGTGCGGTACATCCGGAGGCACCGTGCAGGGACGCGTACCGGAGGACTTGGCGGTCGTCGTCGACGCCGGCGGGGTGATCATGGTGTGGAGCGACGGTGCCCGCCGCCTGCTCGGGCACGAACCCGCCGAACTCGTGGGCCGGCCCGTCACCGACCTGCTCACCACCGACCTCCCCGAATCGACGCGGCGGCATGTCGCCGAGGGCCGGCCGTGGTCCGGCGAGGTGGCGCTGCGGCACCGGGACGGAGACCGGGTCGTGGTCCGGCTGCGGGGGACGCCGCTGCGGGACGCGGAGGGCCGGCGGCTCTGGCTCGTGACCGGCACCGTGCCGGCGTACCCGCGGGCCGCGCCCGGGCCTCTGCCCCTGTGGGACCTCACGCTCGCCCAGCTCCCCGTGCCGGTGGCCGTCTACGACCGGGACGCCCGGCTGGTCGGTGCCAACGACATCATGGCGGAGGTGATGGGCAGGTCGGTGGAGGAGATGCGGGGCCTGACCCTGTGGGAGATCGAGCCGAACCCGCCCTTCGACACCTATGACCGCCTTCAGCGACAGGTCCTGCGCACCGGTGAGATGATCTTCCACGAGGAGCACGGCACGGCCCCGGGCGAGATCCGGCCACACGCCTGGTCCATGTTCCTCTCACCGCTGAAGGACGAGACCGGCACGGTCCAGGGCATCTCGGCCACCGTGTTCGACACCACGGAGCAGTCCTGGGCCCGGCGGCGGCTGGCGGTGATCAACGAGGCGAGTCTGCGGATCGGGAGCACCCTGGACGTGACCCGGACGGCCGAGGAGATGGCGGAGGTGGCCGTCACCGCGGGGTTCGCGGACTTCGTCACCGTGGATCTGCTGGAATCCGTGGCCCGGGGCGACGAGCCGGGACCGCTGCCGCCGGACTCGCCGGTCATGCTGCGGCGCAGCGCGCAGCGGTCGGTACTGGAAGGCTGCCCGGAGTCGGTGGTGGCGCCGGGCGGCGCGATCCGCTACCCGGTGGGGACGCTTCCGCTGCGGACCCTGGCCGCCGAGCGGGGCGCCCGGCACCGGCCGGGGGATCCGGATCTGCTGGAGTGGCTCGAGTCCTCCCCCGACCGGGCCGAGACCGTGTCCAGGTATCTGATCCACTCGGTGATGATGGTGCCGCTGCGCGCCCGGGGTGTGACCCTGGGCATGGTGCACTTCCTGCGCCACCGGACCCCTGACGCGTTCAGCGAGGACGACCTGCTGCTCGCGGAGGACATCGTCGCCCGGGCCGCGGTGAGCGTGGACAACGCCCGGCGCTTCACGAGGGAGCGCCGCATGGCGCTGGCCCTCCAGCGCAGTCTGCTGCCCGAGCGGCTTCCGGACCTGGCGGCGATGGACATCGCCTACCGCTACCTGCCGACCGGGTCCGGTGCGGACATCGGAGGCGACTGGTTCGACGTGATCCCGCTGTCCGGCACCCGCGTGGCCCTGGTGGTGGGCGACGTGGTCGGCCACGGCATCCACGCGTCGGCCACGATGGGCCGCCTGCGGACCGCGGTACGCACGCTCGCCGATGTCGATCTCGCCCCCGACGAGCTGCTCACCCAGCTGGACGACCTGGTCATCCGGCTCGACCGGGAGGAGGGCCCGGGGGTGCGCGGGGCGGAGGAGACGCCGGGGCAGGTCGGCGCCACCTGTCTGTACGCCGTGTACGACCCGGTGTCCCGCCGCTGCACCATGGCCCGCGCCGGGCATCCGCCGCCCGCGCTGGTCACGCCCGACGGCGGCGTACGGTTCCTGGACCTGCCGGCCGGGCCGCCGCTGGGTCTGGGCGGCCTGCCGTTCGAGGCCTCCGAGATACAGCTGGAGGAGAACAGCACGCTCGCCCTCTACACCGACGGTCTGCTCGAGGCGCCGGGGCACGACCTTGAGGCCGGCACCGCCCTGCTGCGCCAGGCACTGAGCAGCCCGGCGGGCGCGTTGGAAGAGACCTGCGAACAGGTGCTGCGCACGCTGCTGACCGGCCGGCCCGACGACGACGTCGTGCTGATGCTGGCGCGGACGACCGTGCTCGACGCCGGGAAGGTCCGCACCTGGCAGCTGCCACCGGACCCCGCGGCCGTGGCCCGGGCGCGCAAGATGGCCGGTGAGCAGCTGGCCGAATGGGGGCTCACGGAGGCGGAGTTCGCCACCGAACTGATCGTCAGCGAACTGGTCACCAACGCGCTGCGGTACGGCGGCGCCCCCATCGAGCTGCGGCTGATCCGCGACGCGACCCTCATCTGCGAGGTGTCCGACGGCAGCAGCACCGCGCCGCATCTGCGCCGGGCCCGGGTCTTCGACGAGGGCGGGCGGGGGCTGCTGCTCGTCGCGCAGCTCGCCGAGCGGTGGGGCAGCCGCCAGACGGCCACGGGCAAGACCATCTGGGCGGAACAGCCCCTGCCCGCCGGGGTGTGAGCCGGGCTACCGGGTGTCGACGATGCCGCCGGTCACCGCGATGACCTCGCCGACCGTGTAGCTGGAGTCGGCGTCGGAGGCGAGGTAGACATACGTCGGTGCGATCTCCTCGGGCTGGGCCGCGCGCTCCAGCGGGGCCTCGCTGCCGATGTGGGCGAGCCCGTCCGGCGGCATGTGCGGATCCGCCTCGTTGAGGGGTGTCCAGGTCGGCCCCGGCGCGACCACGTTGGCCCGCACCCCCCGCTTGGCCAGGTGCACGGCGACGGACTTGGTCAATGTGATCAGTGCGGCCTTGGACGCCGCGTAGTCGATCATCGTGGTACTGCCCTTGAGGGCCTCCTCGGTCGCGGTGGCGATGACCGCGTCGCCGGGGCCGAGATGGGGCAGGGCGGCCATGAGCAGGTGGAAGTACGCGTAGACGTTCGTCTTGAACGTCAGGTCGAAGTCCTCCGCGGTCAGCTGCTCCAGTTCCAGTTTGCTGTTGAGGTAGGCCGCGTTGCTCACCAGGATGTTCAGGCCCCCGAGTTCCGCCACCGTCCGTTCGACGGCCGCTCGGCAGAACTTAGGGTCGGTGAGGTCGCCGGGCAGCAGCAGACAGCGCCTGCCCTGCTCCTCCACCTCGCCGCGCACGCGCTCGGCGTCCACCTGTTCCTCGGGAAGGTGGACGACGGCGACGTCGGCGCCCTCGCGCGCGTACAGCAGCGCCACGGCCCTGCCGATGCCGGAGTCGCCGCCGGTGATCAGTGCGGTCCTCCCCTCCAGTTTCCCCGCGGCCCGGTAACGGCTCGCCCGGTAGCGCGGCTCGGTGCGCATGTCGGCCTCGAGGCCGGGCCGCCGCTGCTTGTCGGAGTCATAGGGCGGGTCCGGCTCGGACACGACCTGGGGTGCGGACTTTTCCTGCTCGGGCTGCACATCTTCCCCTTTGCCGGTGTCGTCCACGGCGTGGCTCGGCTCGCCTGTCACGCCGTCCTTGCCCGGGCCGCGTTCCCACCACGGCGGCAGGCATGTCCCCTGTCGTCCGGAAGGGGGCGCGGTGTCCGGAGCGGAATGCCGGGAAGCACGAGGGGTACTCCGACGATCTTGCAAGCCGGCCTTCGGGCCGTACGTCGTCGGAAGGAGAGCCGTGTCTGACGAGACGGTGAAGAACGTCTTCGTGATCGGGCTCGACGAGGCCAACCTGCCCACGCTCCAGCAGGTCCCGGGAGCCGACCAGCTGCGTTTTCACCAGCTGCTGACGATCGAGGAGCTCCAGGTCGGCGAGGTGGACCTGCCGACACTGCTCGACAGGGCCCAGGGCGTGCTCGACGCGTTCGACGGCAGCATCGACGCGATCGTCGGCTACTGGGACTTCCCGGTCAGCACGCTCGTCCCGATGCTGAGCGAGCGCTACGGCACCCGCAGCACCAGCCTGGAGTCCGTGGTCAAGTGCGAGCACAAGTACTGGAGCCGGCTGGAGCAGCAGAAGGCCACCGACCGGCACCCGCGCTTCGGCCAGGTCGACCTGTCGGCCGAGCCGCCGCGCCCGCCGGAGGACGTGACCTTCCCGATGTGGCTCAAGCCCGCTCTCTCGTACTCCTCCGAGCTCGCCTTCGGAGTGGATGACGAGGAGGAGTTCCGCAAGGCGGTCGCCGAGATCCGCGACGGCATCTCCCGCATCGGCCGTCCCTTCGAGCACATCCTCGAACGCATCGACCTGCCGCCGGAGATGCACGGCGTGGGCGGCCGGGTCTGTCTCGCCGAGGAGGCGATGTCCGGCGTCCAGGTCGCCGTCGAGGGCTACGTCCACCAGGGCGAGGTGACGGTCTACGGGGTCCTGGACTCCATCCAGTACCCGGACTCCTCCTGCTTCCTGCGCCACCAGTACCCCTCGATGCTGCCGCCCCCGGTCATCGCCCAGCTGCATGACGTGAGCGAGCGCGTGATGCGGCAGATCGGGATGGACTCGGCCACCTTCAGCATCGAGTACTTCTACGACCCGCGGACCCAGGAGATCAACCTGCTGGAGATCAACCCGCGGCACTCCCAGTCGCACGCGGAGCTGTTCCAGTACGTCGACGGCGTGCCCAACCACCACTGCATGGTCCGTCTCGCCCTCGGCGAGGACCCGCACATGCCGCACCGCGAGGGCCCCTACGCGATGGCGGCGAAGTGGTACCACCGCTGGTTCACCGACGGTGTGGTGCGCCGGGTGCCGGGCCCCGAGGAGATCGCCCGCATCGAGCGGGAGACCCCGGGCGTCCGCATCGAGGTGATCCCCGGCCAGGGCGACAGGCTCTCGGAGCTGCCCGGGCAGGACAGCTACAGCTATGAGCTGGCGCACATCTACACCGGCGGAGCCGACGAGGCGGAGCTGCGGGAGAAGTTCGACCACTGCGTGGCCGCCCTGGGCCTGGCCTTCGAGGACGCCCCGGCCGGGACCGACGCCGCGCGAAAGTGAGGAGCACGTCACTTCCATGCGTTACGTGAGCAACCTGCCGTACGAGACGAAGGAAGAAGAGCACGTCACGATCCCGATGTCCGACGGGGTCCGGCTCTCCGCGCACATCTGGCGCCCCACCTCCTCGGACCAGGAGCCGGTGCCGGCGGTGCTGGAGTACATCCCGTACCGCAAGCGCGATCTGACGGCCGTACGGGACTCGATCCACCACCCCTACCTCGCCGGCCACGGTTACGCCTGTGTCCGCGTCGACCTGCGCGGCACCGGTGACTCGGAGGGCGTGCTGCGCGACGAGTACCTGGAACGGGAGCAGGCGGACGCCGAGGAGGTCCTGGCCTGGCTGGCGGAGCAGCCCTGGTGCGACGGCGGCACGGGCATGATGGGCATCTCCTGGGGCGCCTTCGCGGCGCTGCAGGTGGCGGCCCGCCGGCCGCCGAGCCTGAAGGCCATCGCCATCGCGTCCTTCACGGACGACCGGCACTCCGACGACATGCACTACATGGGCGGCGCCCTGCTGTCGGACAACCTGGCCGAGGCGGGCACCATGTTCGCCTACGGCACCTGCCCGCCCGACCCGGCGGTGGTCGGCGACCGCTGGCGCGAGATGTGGCACGAGCGGCTGGAGAACACCGAGCCCTGGGTGCTGGAGTGGCTGCGGCACCAGCGCCGCGACGACTACTGGCGGCATGCCTCGGTGTGCGAGGACTACACGAGCGTGCGATGTCCGGTCCTGGCCTCCAGCGGCTGGGCGGACGGCTACTCCAATGCCGTGACCCGGCTGCTCGGGAACCTGGACGTGCCCCGCAAGGGGCTGATCGGCCCCTGGTCGCACAAGTTCCCCCACCTCGGGGAGCCCGGCCCCGCGATCGGCTACCTCCAGGAGCTCGTGCGGTGGTGGGACCACTGGCTCAAGGGCGTCGACAACGGCGTGATGGACGGGCCGATGCTCCGGGCGTGGATGCAGGACAGCGTGCCGCCCTCCACCTCGTACGAGGAGCGGCCGGGCCGCTGGGTGGGCGAGCCGGACTGGCCGTCCCCGCACATCCGGCCCGTCACGCACCCGCTCACGCGGCACACCATCGGACCCCCGCAGGACGCGACCGCACAGGTGTCCGAGGGCGGTGCGGCGATGACCGTGCGCTCGCCGCTGTCCGTCGGCCAGTTCGCGGGCAAGTGGGCCTCCTACAACGCGCCCCCGGACCTGCCCTACGACCAGCGGGAGGAGGACGGCGGTTCCCTCGTCTTCGACAGCGAGCCGCTGACCGAGCCGGTGGAGATCCTCGGCTCGCCGAGCGTGGAGCTCGACCTGTCGGTCAGCGAGCCGGTCGCCATGGTGGCCGCGCGGCTGTCCGACGTGAGCCCCGACGGCGCCGCGACGCGCGTCTCGTACGGCATCCTGAACCTGACCCGCCGTGACAGCACGGAGAATCCCGAACCGTTGGAGCCGGGGCGGCGCTACCGGGCCACCATCCCGCTGAACGGTGTGGCGCAGGCGTTCCCGCCCGGCCACCGCATCCGGCTGTCCCTGTCGACGTCCTACTGGCCGCTGGCCTGGCCGGCGCCGAAGCCGGCCCTGCTCAGCGTGCACGAGCACTCCAGCACGCTCACCCTTCCGGTGCGGCCGGTGGAGGAGCCCGACGAGGTGCCGTCGTCACCTTTCGGCGAACCCGAGGGCACTGTCCCCTTGGCCACGACTCAGGTGACGCCGCGGGAGCAGCGCTGGGAGGTCAAGCGAGACCTGGTGGACTACCGCTCCGAGCTGGACATCGTGAAGGACCAGGGCACGGTCCGCTTCGAGGACATCGGTCTGGATGCCGGCCGCCGCGCCCACGAGCGCTACACGGCGGTCGCCGACGACTTCACCTCGGTCGGCGGCGAGACCACGTGGACCATGCGGTTCGGGCGGGACGACTGGGACGTCCGGGTGGTCACCCACACCCGGCTCACGTGCGACGAGACGGATTTCTTCGTCGACGCGACCCTCGACGCGTACGAGTTTGACCGCCGGGTGTTCTCCCGCACCTGGAACGAGAAGGTCCCCCGCGATCTGCTGTAGTCGGCGTCACCGCAGCAGGGCGGTGCACCAGCGGAAGTGCCCGTCGTCCGGGCCCATGCCGAAGAGGTCGTAGGTGATGAGGGCGTAGGCCCTCTGGTAGAGCTCCAGTACCTCTTCGGCATGGCCCAGTTCCCGGGCGAAGAGACGGGTCAGCTCGGCGGTGTGGTGGGCGGCGTGAGGTCCGTACATGTCCCAGACGGCGGCCGTGACGGCGGCCTCGAAGGCGGGGTCGCCGGCGGTGGTGCAGAACCCGAAGTCGAGGACGGCGACCGGGCGTCCGGTCTCGTCCATGTGGATGTTGGGCGGCACCAGGTCGCCGTGGACGACGCTGTCGGCCCGGTCGGGCAGCGCCCGCAGCGCGGCGGTCGTGCGGGACACGACGTCCGCGAGTTCGGGCACCCGCGCGGCGAGGGCGTGCCGGTTCCGGCCGGCCGCCCGTTCCACGAGGGCGGCGAGCGCGTCGGGGAAGCGGGAGTGGCCGTGCCAGAGCGGCCGGTCGTCACCCTGGACCACCAGGCGCCGCATGGCCTCGCTGCCCGGGACGGAGGCCAGTGCGCGCAGGACGGTGAGCAGGGCGTCGGTCTCGCTGCGGGGCAGGTCACGGGCGGGCGGCTCGCCACCGTCCTGGTCCGAGCGCAACGGGCGCCCCCCGAGCTCGCGTTCGTAGCTGACGAGCACTCCGTCGTGCTCCTCGACGTCGAGGATCTCAGGAGTGCCGAAAGGCAGGGGATGCGCGGCGATGTCGGCGTAGAGCCGCCGGGTGAGGCCGAAGTCCTCCGGAGGGCGCCTGTCCCAGACCTTGGCCACGGTCCCGTCCCGGAGCCGGTAGACGGTCCCCTCCATCCCGGCAGCGAGCCGCCTGGCACGGGGATACCCACGTCGGGCGAAGTACCGGAGCCAACGGTCGGACCGGTGCGTGTCGATGTCGGTCACACCCGGCATTCAACCAGTGCCCCGGTCGAGTCGCCGGGTCGGCAGGACGTCGCTGCCGCGCCAGCATCATGGCCCCTGCCGGTACGGCGGCGGATACTGGAGCACTCACGATACGGACCGGTTCCCGGCCCACCGTCGCCGCAAGGAGGGCCCCATGACCGTGCGCACAGGACGTGTCGAACTCACCCCCGCCGCCGAGGACCTGCTGCGGCGGCTGACCGGGACGCACGGGCCGGTGATGTTCCACCAGTCCGGCGGCTGCTGCGACGGCAGCGCTCCGATGTGCTACCCCCGGGGCGAGTTCCGGGTGGGTGCGTCGGACGTCCTGCTGGGGCACGTGGCCGGGGACACGCCGTTCTGGATGAGCGCCGACCAGTTCACGTACTGGTCGCACACCCATCTCACCGTGGACCTGGTCCCGGGGCGCGGCAGCGGCTTCTCCCTGGAGGCCCCGGAGGGCGTCCGTTTCCTGCTCCGCTCCCGTCTCCTCACCGACGAGGAACTGCGACGCCTCGCGTCGGAACCGCCCCTGCCGAACGGGGCGGACCACACCGCATAGGTGTTCCTCGTACGGACGGCCCGCGTCCGGGGCCCATTCACGGGGCGGCGCCTAGGCTGGCCCCATGTACACCTCCCGGATCTCCGGCCACGTCGACGCTCCTCGTGCCGCCGTCTACCGGGCGCTGGTGAGCGCGGAGGCGATCGCACGCTGGCGGGTGCCGAGCGGCATGAGCGGCGAGGTGCACGAGTTCGACGCCCGCGAGGGCGGCAGGTTCCGTGTCTCGCTCACCTACGAGGCACCGGACGCCTCAGGGAAGTCGGCCATGCGCACCGACACCTATCACGGGCACTTCGCACGACTGGTGCCGGACGAGCAGGTGGTGGAGGTGCTGGAGTTCGAGACCGTCGACCCGGCGCTGGGCGGCGCCATGACGCTGACGACCACGCTCACCGACGCGGAGGGCGGCGGCACCGACGTGCTGATGGTGCACGAGGGCATCCCCGACGCCGTACCCTCCGGCGACAACGAGACGGGCACGCGTATGGCCCTGGCGAACCTGGCCCGGCTCGTGGAGGGCGGCGGCTGCTTCTGAAAGTGCATTCTCCGGATGCGTGCATACGGAAAAGATGTGAGAAATCGCCGATAAGCCTCAACGGCGGAAGAAGACCACCCGTGGCATGACGTGCTTGGGAAGTGATTCACCCAGCGCCACCCCGTGCACCCGTGCGCCCCCCTGGAGAAGGGGTTCACCAAGTCGAGGCCCACTTGGACTGGGCAGGACATGGGGCAAGCGCCACTTCGGTGAAACGTCACCGTTTTCCCAGGTCGACTGAAGCAGGTGGTATTCGATGAACGGCTGCGTTCCTGAATCGGAACAGGCATGGACAGTTGGTACTGCTCCAGGCATATTCCCATCCATCGGCCACGGTATCGCCTTGTTCCGCCGGCCGCTGGATTTTCTGAATTCTCTTCCCACGCGGGGCGATCTGGTCGAGATACGCCTCGGCCCCCGGCGGGCGTGGATGGTGTGTCACCCGGAACTGGTCCACCGGATGCTCCGGGACACCCGCACCTTCGACAAGGGCGGACCCCAGTACGAGAGGCTTCGGGCCCTGATGGGTGACGGGATCGTCACCTGCCCGCATGCCGAGCACCGGCGTCAGCGCCGTTTGCTGCAACCCACTTTCCGCCCCCTCGGCGTGGCCGCGCAGACGGACATCATGGCCGAGGAGGCCGCGTCGCTGTGCCGGGACTGGCGCAGCGGGCAGCGAATCGATGTCAGTGCCGGCACGCTGGGTCTGACGACCCGTCTGATCAGCCGGCTGCTGCTGTCCGACTCGCTGGGTCCCGCCGCGACCGACGAGGTGCGGCACTGCCTCGCCGCCATCGTGCGGGGCCTGTTCGTGCGCACGGTCGTACCGGTCGACGCCCTCTTCCGTCTCCCCACACCCGCCAACCGCCGTTACCGGCGGGCGGTGGACCGGGTGCGCGAACTCATCGGCACGGCCATCGACGAGCGCCGCGGGGGCGCTCCCCGCGACGATCTGCTGGGGCTCCTGCTGAACGCCGCAGCGGACGCGGACGGCGGGCCTTCGATCACCGAGCGGGAGGTCCACGACCAGTTGGTGTCCCTCCTGCTCACCGGTTCCGAGAGCCCTTCGATGTGTCTGGCCTCCACCTTCAGCCTCCTGGCCCGGCACCCGGACGTGGAGCGGCGGCTGCACGCCGAGGTCGACACCGTCCTCGCCGGCCGGTTGCCGGACGCCGACGACCTGCCGCGTCTGGTCTACACCCGGGCCGTCCTCACCGAGACGCTGCGCCACTCCCCTCCCGGCTGGCTCTTCACGCGGGTCACCACCCGGGAGACCGAGTTCGCCGGACGCCGGCTGCCGCGGGGAACCACGGTCCTGTACAGCCCCTATCTCCTGCACCACGACCCCGCGTCGTTCCCGGAGCCCGAGGCGTTCCTGCCCGAGCGCTGGCTGGCGGGCGAGGCCGCCGCCCGCCCGCACGGGGCGCTGATCCCGTTCGCGGCGGGCAACCGCAAGTGCATCGGTGACCTGTTCTCCATGGCCGAGATGACGGTGGCCCTGGCGACCATCGCCGGTCGCTGGCGGTTACGGCATCCGGCCGGGCGCGTCCCCTCCCCGCGCCCGGGGGCGACGCTGGGGCCGAGGTCCCTGACGATGATCTGCGCATCACGGTCGGACGCGCCGGGCGACACCGCGCCGCACGGCCTCGCCCTCACGCCGGGCACCGTGCGGGCGGCATCCAAGACGGAGAACACCCGGAGGGACGGTGACAACGGTGTCCACCACGCATGAGGAAAGGGCGGCCCTCGCGCAGGACGTGCTTCCCGCGTCCACCTTGGCCGAGCTGATCGACGCTCACCTCTACATGCCCTTCCCGTTCCGGCGCAGTCCGCACGAGGCGGCTGTCACGGCGGGTGTCGACGAGTGGCTGCGCGGGACGGGACTGAGCGACGAACCAGGCGTCCCGGCCATGATCTCCCACACGCGCCCGGCCGAACTCGCCTCCTACAACAGCCCCGACGCGGATCCCGGCATCCTGCAGCTCGTAGCCCACCAGATCGCCTACCAGTTCGTCTTCGACGACCGGGCCGAGGAGGTCGGCCGGCACCGGCCCGGCCGGCTGCTGCCCATGCTGGGCGAGAGCATCGCGATCCTGCGGGACGGCGCACCGCCCGACACCCCGCTGGGAGCGGCCCTGTCCGACCTCTACCGGCAGGTCCGCGCCCGGTGCACACCCGCACAGGCCGCCCGCTGGGCGTGGAAGAGCCGCGAGTACGTGCACGGACTGCTGTACGAGGCGGTGGCCCAGACCCACCCCTCCCCCCTGCGGCCCGGGCTGTGCACGTCGATACGGTCCCTCACCGCGGGCGTCGAGCCCTTCCATCCGCTGTGCGAGGCCGCGCAGCCGTGCGAGCTGACCTCCGCGGAACTCCATCACCCGGTCATGCGGCAGCTGAGCCGGCTGTCGGCCGACGCCGCGGTGTGGATCCCCGACCTCTTCTCCGCTGTCAAGGAGCAGCGGTCCGGCGAAATGATCAACCTGGCGCTCGCCTACCAGCGGGCCCATCGGTGTTCCCTGCCGATGGCCGTCACCCTGGCCATCCAGCAGATCAACCGCACGATCCGCGAGTTCGAGAGCCTCTACGCCGAGATCGAACCGGAGTTGAGCCCTTCGGGCGTCGGCTACGTGGAAGGCATGGCCGGCTGGATCCGTGGCTGCTACTACTGGTCCCGCACCGTGCCGCGCTACGCGGACGCGGCGGCTCCGGGCCTGCGGTGAGAGGGCGCGTCGTCAGAGTGCCGGGCGGGTGCCCATTCGGGCCACGGTACCCGCCCTGCCCGCATTTCACGCGGCTGTAGAAGGTCATTCACCCTTCTTTGTCGTGCTCGTTCCGGATTCCGGAACGGTGTCCCTCGGGAGGCGTACGCTCGCGCTGCCTCCCGATGGCCGACGACAGGAAGCGGTACGGCACATGGCGAATGAGCTGCGGCAACCCACGCCCGAGAACCGGCCGTTGCTCGAGCGCCGCAAGGAGCTGCGGGCACTGGACTCGGCGTTGAGGGGCCTGCGGGACGCCGTCGAGGGCGTCCCTCAGGCACCGCGCGGTGGGCTCCTCGCCTTCACCGGTCCGGCCGGGATGGGCAAGACCGCCCTGTTGACCGAGGCCCGCGCCCGTGCCCGGGCACAGGGGTTCACCGTGCTGTCGGGCAGGGGCGGCGAGAAGGAGCAGGAGCTGGCGTTCCACCTGGTGCGCCAGGTCGTTCAGCCCGCGCTGGCGCCGATGGACGAAGAGGAGCTCCGTACCTTCCTGGGCGGCTGGTACGACATCGTCGCCGCCGCTCTCGGTCTGGTCGCCACGCCGAGCGGCCATGTCCCGGACCCGACCGGGGTCCGGGACGGTCTCGACTGGGTGATGACGCGCCTGGCGGTGATGAAGACGCCCGTGGTCCTGCTGCTGGACGATCTGCACTGGGCCGACGTCGAGTCGCTGACCTGGCTGGCCTCGTTCGCGCCCCGGGCCGTGGACCTGTCGATGCTGATCGTGGTCGCCTTCCGGCCCGACGGACTGCCGCTCGAGGCAGCGGCCTTCAGCTCCCCGTCCGCCGACCTGGGGAGCCGTCCCTTCACTCTGGCGCCGCTCAGTGCCACGGCCGTGGCCCGGATCGTCCGGGACGAGGTCGGCGAGGAGGCCGAGGACGCGTTCTGCGAAGAGTGCTGGGAGGTCACCGGAGGGAGCCCGTTCGAGGCGGTGGAACTCTCCATCAGGCTCGGCGAGCGCAGGCTGAGGGGCACGAGCGCGGACCTGCCCGCCATGCGTGACCTGGCCGCCGCGGTGAAGGGGCCCGGGCTGATCGAGCGGCTCCGGGGGTTCGGTACCAGCACTGTCCGCTTCGCCTACGCCGCGGCCGTCCTCGGGCGGGCCATCTCACCGGAACTGGCCGCCCGAATCGCGGCGATCGGCAGCACGGCGGCGGCCGAGGCCACGGAGAAGCTGCGCGCCGCCCGTGTGCTGGCCGACGGCGAAGTGCCCGGAGGGAGCCTGGAGTTCCTCCACCCGCTGATCGCCACAACCATCTACCGGTCCATCGGGCCGAGCCTGCGGGAGGGACTGCACAACTCGGCCGCGGAGGCCCTCCGGGCGGCCGGGCTCGGCCCCGCCGCCGCGGCCCGCCACCTGCTGGAAGTCCCCTGCGAGGGCAGCACCGAGGCCGTGGCCTGTCTGCGGGAGGCCGCCCGGGAGGCGCTGCACTCCGGCGCCCCGGAGGCGGCCCGGCGGCTGCTGAACCGGGCCCTGCAAGAGCCACCGATGCCGGAGGAGCGTGCAGCGCTGCTGCACGAACTCGCCTGCGCGACCTTCCTCATCGAGCCGACGGCGACCGTGACGCATCTGCGTCAGGCGCTCGCGGAACCGGGCGTCGATCCCGAGTTGCGTGCCGCGATGGTGTACCGGCTGACCCAGGCCCTGGCCCACACCGACCGGATGGCGGAGGCCGCGACGGTGGCCGCGGACGAGGCGCACCGGGCCGCCGCGCATCCCCGGATCCGGCTGCGGATGCAGGCCGACCACTTCGTGTGGAGCGCGTTCCGCACCGACGAGCCGGACTCGGCCGGCCGTTCGCGGAAGCTGGCCCGGCTCGCCGACCGCCTGCCCGGACGTGGTCTGGAGGAGCGCTACATCATCGGGTCGCGCGCCTGGGACGCGATGATGTGCGGCGAGCCCCGCCGGAAGGCGCTCTCGTATGCCGAGGAGGCCCTGCGCGGCGGGCTGAGCTGGACCCATGAGAACCACGGCTTCGAGGTGCCCGTCTCGGTCGCGCTGGTGTTCATGTACTGCGACCAGCCCCGACGTGCCGAGGAGCTGTTCGCGAAGGGCATGGCCGAGTGCGAGTCGAAGGGCTGGCGCGGTTCCCACCTGGCCCTGGGCCAGACGCTCTCCGGGTACATCCGCTACCGCCGCGGCCTTCTGGCCGAAGCCGAGAACCTGGTGCGGGAGGGTCTGCGCATCGCCGACCGGGTGGAAGGCGCGGTGCCCGCCCAGTGGTTCGCCGTCGGCATCCTCATCCAGACGCTCCTGGCCCGCGGCCGGGTCGTGGCGGCACGCCGGCTCGCCGACTCGTACCACTACGGCGACGTCATCCCGAACGCCGTCATCTACCCCGACCCGCGCACCGTCTACGCCGAACTGCTCCTCGCGGAGGGCCGGACCGACGAGGCCGCCGCCCTGCTGACCGACGTCGGCGATTGGCTGGAGGGCCGGGAATGGCGCAACCCCTCATGGTGCCCCTGGCAGCTGGGGCTGGCCTCGGCCCTGTCGCGCAGTGCTCCCGACCGGGCGGTGCGCCACGCCCGGGACGCGGTGAAGCGGGCCCGGGACTTCGGCGCGGCATCCGCGATCGGCCAGGCGCTCCAAGCTCAGGCGGAGGTGACGGGCGGTGAGGCGGGGCTCGATCTGCACGCGCAGGCCGTCGACCATCTGCAACAGTCGCCCGCGGCGTACGAACTGGCCCGTGCCCTGGTCGGCCACGGCGCCGCGCTGGCCCGCGACGGCCGTCTGCACCAGGCCGCCGATCGTCTCTACCAGGGCCTGGAAGGCGCGGTGCACTGCGGTGCCGAGGGCCTCGCCGCCCGCGCCAGGCGGGAGCTGTCGGCGGCCGGACTGCGGCCGCTGCCCCTGCGCTACGCCCAGACGGACACGCTCACCGCGCAGGAGCGCAAGGCCGCCGAGATGACGGTGGGGGGCCATGCCTCGGCGGTCGTGGCCAAGGAACTGCGCCTCACCGAGGAGGGGGTGCGACGGCTGCTCTCGTCCGTCTACCGCAAGATCGGCACGGACGCGGAGGGCCTGGTCGCGGCGCTGGAGACGTTCCCCCGGCCGCGGCCGTGACCGATGCCCGCCACGTCCCGGTCGCCGGGCGGCCCGGACCGGACCGTGCGTATGCGGCGCCCGCTCACCGCGGCCGGGAGTTGTGCTGCGCCCGATGCCCCATCGACTCCCAGAAAGCCCGCAACTCCGCGATGTCCGTGCGGCGCTGCCAGGACGCCTTGGGATGCAGGCCGGAGCGGGAGTGGGACAGGAGGGTGGCCTGGGCGCGGCAGAAGGCCTCGCCGAGTTCGACGCGCTGGCCGTCGAGGCCCTTGGGCGGGTAGGGGCACAGTTCGAAGGCGCAGTCGTCGCGGCAGTTGGAGCCCGCCTGGGAGGAGGCCGTGCGGACGGTGGTACGGGCGGGGTCGAGCGGGCTGCGGTCCAGGGTGAGGCAGGGCGGCAGGTCGGGGCGGGCGGTGTGCTGCAGGCGGCGGATGCGGTCGGTGGGCCAGTCGCCGCGTTCGGCCAGGTTGAGCAGCAGCAGCACGTCGGCGAGGAGCTGCTGCGCGCTCGGGTGGAGGGCGCTCCAGCCGGTGGAGGGCGGAATCCAGAGGTTGTGCTTGCGGGCTTCGCCCCGGGACGTCTGGGAGCCGACGTGCGCGGCGACGCCCGACTCGTCGATCCACAGGAACCGTTCGGGCTGCCGGGTCTCGAGCGCCCACACGCACAGCTTCCCGGCCGCCGTCACGAAGGGGTGCTCCGGCTCTCCGTCCGGCCGTGCCAGCCATTGACGGACCTGCTGGGCGGGGTCGGAACCGTGGCCGCTCGCGGGGTGGGAGACCGTGGCGCCGTCCGGCAGGTCCCAGAGGGTCAGCGCGTGCAGCAGTGTCAGGCGGGTGAACCAGAAGCGGGTGCGCTTGAGCATGTCCCAGGCCTGTTCGCTGAGGTACTCGCGGGCCTCGGACCGGGCGTGCGGATGACGGTGCCGTCGGTTCGCCGCGTACTTGAAGCCCTGGGCGAGTGCCACCTCCACGTTGAGGTCGAGCCGGGCGCGCGCGTCCGGGCTGTCCTCGGGGATGCCGACGCGGCGCACCCAGCTCTCCAGGAAGGCGTACGGCGTGTCCTGGTGCCGGTGGGTGGTGACCGAGCCGACGAGCAGCGGGACCAGCCAGGCGCACAGGGTGTTGTCCCGCCACTGCCGTTCCTCGGCCTCGCGGTCCTCACGCTCCCGTCTCCGCTCCTGACGCCGCTGCTGCTCACGCTCCTTCAGTTCCCGCTTCATTCGGGCGACCTGGCCCTCGCCGTGCCGTCGGCGCCGGCTCTCGCGCTCGCCGACGACCTCGGGCTGCTGGCCGCCCCACATCTCCTCGGTCCAGTCGGGCTCCCGCTCGACCCGCCCGCTCTCGACCACCTGCGGTCCGCGCAGTCTGGGCTGGAGCGCCTCGAAGGCGAGGTCGCCGCCGGCGCCGATCTCCTGCGCGATGGCGTGACGGACGGCGTACGAGGGCTCCAGGCGCGCGATCTCGAAGAGTTCCAGGTAGGCGGGCCGGAGGGTCTGGCGCTGGGCGACCCCGCGCATGGCCTCGCCGAACCGGGTCACGAGCAGGGCCTTGGCGGTTTGCAGGGTGTGCGGGTCGCGGGCCCGCAGCTCGGGCCAGGAGGTGCACAGCCGCATGGCGATCAGGTGCTGTTCCGGCTCGGCGTCGACACTGTCGATCTCCAGAGCGGCCGCGTAGAGCTCCAGGGCCTTGCTGTGCAGGGTGCGGCCGAAGAGCGGGCGCACCTCCCGTTCGTCGTCGTCGCCCTGGCCGCAGGTGCGGAACGACTGCGCCTGGCAGGCGGCCTCCATCAGGAGGTCGCGGGCGGCGCTCACCGGGCACCAGCAGGTCCCGTCCGGGCCCGCCGCGCCCGGCTCGTCGTGGACGCACGCGCCGTCCGGCAGCCGGGAGTGGAGCACCATGGCGATCAGCAGCTCCCGGCCCGGACTCCGCAGGGCCGCCGGGAAGAACGACCCCTCGCGGGGTTCGTCCGGGACGTCGGGATGGATCACCGCGTTCAGGAAACGGGCGCCCAACTGGGCCTGGATGACGCTGTGCTGGAAGCGGACGCGGTCCCCACCGAGCTCGATCAGCTCCATCCGGGCGCCCCAGTGGGCGGCAAGCCTGAGGTCGATGCCGCTGTCGCCGACCCTGCGGGCCAGTTCGCGGACGATCTCGGGGAAGCGGGAGTCGGCGGGGTCCTGCTCGTCGACGACGTCGGCGAACCGCACCTCCGAGGTGTCGAGGGCGAGCCCCACGCACGCGAGCGCCGACAGATAGTGGACGGTCGAGCGGCGCTCCTCCGGGGAGAGCGGCAGGTGCGGCCGGAAACGGCCGCTGATGAGGGCGCTGAGCCAGGTCTCGAACAGATGGAACCGCAAGGACGCCCGGTCGCCGCCCCTGGTCTCCACCGCCTCTTCCTCCGTGGGGACACTGAGGGCGCGCTCCAGCAGGCCCTGCTCGTGCAGTTCGGCCGCGATCTCCAGATAGGTCGGGGCCTCCGCGATGCCGGCCCGCTCGACGATCCAGTCCAGCCGCTGGCGGTCTTCCCCCGCGCCCCCTGAGGAGATGTAGGTGAGGGCGGCCTCCTCGCTCAGCGGCTCCAGCTCGGTGAGGGAGGCCTCCATGCCGCGCAGCGAGTCGTGCGGCCGGGAGGTGATGATGAGCGGCAGCCCCTCCTCGTTGGCCCGGCGGATGGCCAGCCGGATGATGGTGTCGCGCTCCTCCGTCAGGGCGGTGGCGGTGAGCGCCTCGTCCAGGCCGTCCGCGAGCACCACGATCCGCCCCTGCTGGCTCAGCCGCCGCCACACCTTCTCCGCTTCCGCGCCGGAGCGGATGGTGCCCTGTACCTCCCGGCAGAAGCGGGCGAAGGCCAGGTCGCGGAAGTCGAGGTCCTTCTCGGCGGCGCGCAGCCGCAGCGGCACGGGCACGGCCCCACGCTCCGCGAGCCTCTGGGTCAGCAGCACCACCAGCGCTGTCTTGCCGGTGCCGATGCCGCCGACGACGACATGGGTGCGGCGGAAGCGGCGGTCGCGCAGGTCCTCCATGAGGACGGCGCAGAGCTGGTCGCGGCCGACGACCCGGCCGAAGATGCCGCCCGCGGTCTCCACGAGTTCATGGGGGTCTCCGAGTGCCTTGCGTACATAGGCCTGGCGCACGTGGCGGAATCGGAAGAACAGGTACGTGACGGTGGCCAGGGCGAGGGTGAGGAACGGCATGAACAGCGACTGCAGGATGCTGCAGCTGAAATTGTCCTTACCGTCGCACTGATCGCTGATCCATCGGACGGGCGAGTGGAAGCTCTTGTCCTGCGGCAGGGTGATGAGGGCCGTGACGGCGAGGAACAGCATGAGCAGCGCCCCGATGAACGTCAGCACCAGCAGTGCCACGTACGTGCCGTTCTTGCGGACCCGCCAGGTCCTGGTCCGGTCGTAACCCTGCCGCATCAGCCGGCGCCGGTGCAGGGCGCCGCGGACACCGAGCCCGTCGCGCAGTACTCGCCCGAGCCGCCGGGGCGGTCCTCCTCCTTCGCTCACCCTGTGAATCTTCCGCCTCCCGGGATGTTTCCGGCACGGGCGACCCCGGATTCACCCGACGGAAGCGCCGAAGACGCCCGCCACCCGGCCGTACGGCACCGGTGCCGCTCGAGCGGTAACCGGGCGCTTCGCCCTCCCTCTTCCTCCACGGCCGCGTGCTTGACGCTGAACCGTTTCACTGCTTCCCTCGAATGACTGCCCATGGGAGCGCTCCCATGCCATCCCCACATGAAGGGAATCCCGTGCAGACCTCCCCCCACGCCTTCTTGAGACGCGCCCTGCCGGCCCTCCTCGCGGCCATGCTCATGACCTGCCTGCTCTCCTGGGCCGACGGCTCGCCCGCGGCTGCGCGGACCGGCTTCACCGGCACCACGGGGAAGGCGGCGGCACCCGGGCAGCCAGGCGACCCGAACATCAAGTTCGTCGGCCGCTGGGACACCACCGGCTCGGCCACTGCCTACACCCCGTACTGGGCGGGCGCCTACTACCGGGCCGGCTTCACCGGGCGGACGGTCAAGCTGAAGCAACGGAACACGATCGACCTGTGGGCGCGGATCGACAACGGTCCCGTGCGGTTCTACGACGACGTCAAAGGGACGGTGAACCTGACCCCGACGGCCCTCTCCCCCGGCAACCACACGCTCCAGGTCAACTACCAGGTGGTAGCCGGGTCGTACAAGGGTGACGCCGTCTTCCAGGGCCTGGTCCTGGACAGTGGCGCGACGACGTTCGCACCGCCGGCCCCGGCCAGGACGATCGAGTTCGTCGGCGACTCGATCACCGTGGGCACGACGAGCTCGCAGAACGCCCGTACCGCGTACGGCTGGCTGATCGGGGAGCGGCTGGGCACGGAGCACACGCAGATCGCCCAGGGCGGGGCCTGTCTGGTCGCCGCGGCAGACGGATGCGTCGGGCTGGAGCGACAGTTCACCAAGCTCAACCCGAACGCGGCGACGCCGGACTGGAATTTCTCCCGCTACCGGGCCGACGCGGTCGTCATCAACCTCGGCACCAACGATGCCGGGCACGGGGTGAGTGCGGCGCAGTTCCAGTCGGCGTACGGCAGCCTGCTGCGCAAGGTACGGGCCGCGTATCCGCAGGCGTGGATCTTCGCACTGGAGACGTTCCGTGGGCGGTTCGTCCCGCAGACCGAGGCCGCGGTGAAGGCCGCCGTCGCCGGTGGAGACGCTCGGGTGTCCTTCGTCGACACGACCGGCTGGCTGGGCTCGGGTGACCTGACGGACTCGGTGCACCCCAACGACCGGGGACACCGGGTCATCGCCGACCGGCTGGCGCCGGTCATCGCGGCGCGGATCGGTTCGTAGCGGGCCTGAAGGTCAGGGGGCGGGTCTCAGATCGGGCCGGGGCCCGCTCCTCCCTTGAGGCGTTCCAGGTCGGAGGGGCGGACCTGGATGACGACCAGGGCGATCAGCGCGGCCACGGCGGTGAAGATCGCCGCCATGATGAAGGCGGCCGACACACCGGCGGTGAGGATCTCGTCGGACCAGGGTTTGGGCAGTTGCCCGGTCTGCTGGAAGCGGATGCGTTCGGCCGGGGTCGCCTGCCGGAGGAAGTCCGGGACCTGCTGCTTCGCCTCGTTGGTGCTGGCGGTGCCGAACATCGTGACGAGGATGGACAGGCCGAGGGAGCCGCCGACCTGCTGGGTGGCGTTGAGGAGTCCGGAGGCCGCACCGGTCTCCGGCGTGGGCACGTTGGACAGCGCCATGAGCGTCAGCGACACGAACTCCATGCCCATGCCCAGGCTGAAGACGAGCATCGGGCCGAGGACGCTGCCGGCGTAGGTGGAGTGAACGTCGGTCAGGGTCAGCCAGGCCAAACCGGCCGCCGCCAGGATCGCGCCCACCACCATGAACGGCTTGGGTCCGTAGACGGGCAGGAACCGCGAGGCCAGTCCGGCTCCGACGGCGATGACCGCACTGACCGGCAGGAAGGCCAGTCCGGCCGCGAGCGGGCTGAACCCGAGCACGTCCTGCACGAAGAGCGTGAGGAAGAAGAACATGCCGAAGATGGCGGCGGCCAGGCACAGCATGATGCCGTAGGTGCCCGCACGGTTGCGGTCGGCGAACATGTGCAGCGGCGTGATGGGTTGTCTGGAACGCCGCTCGATCATGATGAAGGCCGCCAGGACCACCACCGCCCCGGCGAACGAGGCGAGGGTCAGTGCATCCCGCCAGCCTTCCTGCGCCGCTCTGATGAAGCCGTAGACGAGCAGCACCATGCCCGCGGTGGAGGTGAGCGCGCCGGCGATGTCGAAGCGCCCGGGGTGGCGTTCGGACTCCCTGATGAAGCGCGGCGTGGCGAGCACGATGAGCAGGCCGATGGGCACGTTGACGAACAGCACCCACCGCCAGTCCAGCCACTCCACCAGCATGCCGCCGGCGAGCAGGCCGATCGCGCCGCCGCCGGCCGAGACCGCGGCGAAGACCCCGAAGGCGCGGTTGCGCTCCGGCCCCTCACGGAAGGTGGTGCTGATCAAGGCCAGGGAGGTCGGGGAGGCGATGGCGCCGCCCACACCCTGCAGGGCCCGTGCGCCGAGGAGTTGGCCGGAGTTCTGGGCGAATCCGCCGAGCAGGGAGGCGAACGCGAAGAGCAGCACGCCGAAGATGAAGACGCGCCGTCGGCCGAGGATGTCGCCGGCCCGGCCGCCGAGCAGCAGCAGACCGCCGAAGGTGAGGGTGTAGGCGTTCACCACCCAGGACAGGCTGGTGGTGGAGAAGTCCAGCGCACTCTGGATGTGCGGCAGCGCGATGTTCACGATGGTGATGTCGAGGACCACCATCAACTGGCACGAGGCGATGACGAGAAGTGCCATCGTGTGTCCGCCACCACCGGGTTCCCTGGTGGTGGTCGCCTGTGGTGAAGCCGGCTGCGGGCTGCTGCCTGCGATGTCCACCGTTCGACGGTACGCCCGGCCCCCGCACCCCACCAATCGATCACCGTCGGCCCGGCGGCGACCGGTGCGGGGCAGCGGTGCGTCGACCACGAGTTCGCGCCGGCCGCGCCGGACGCGGGAGCCGTGGAGGTGCTGCGGCTGACCGGCGAGAAGGGTGATCGCCGGCAGGTGAGTGCGGACCGTCGCCGCGGACGGGCACAGCCGCACGGCGATCTCGCCCTCGCGCCCTGTCCCGGGCCCGTGGGGAACGACGGTGCGGACCGGGCGTTCGGCTCGTCCTCGCTCAGCGGCCACCGCGAATGAGGCCCGTCAGATACCGCCAGAGCGAGGAGCGCTGCCGGGCGGACGGGTCCGGCAGGACCTCCTCGGCCACCCCGGGTGCGGGGTCGTCCGCCCACGGCCGCGGGGGCGGTGCGGAGGCGAGTTCGTAGTGCACGGGCAGGGAGCGCAGGCCGCGCATGAACGGTGAGGAGCGCCACGGCAGTTGGTCGGCGGGCAGGGCGAGGTCGAGGTGGTCGAACCGCTCGAACAGGCGCCCGACCCCGGCCGCCGCGACCGCCGAGGCGAGTTCCCGCGCCGGGCACTGCCGCGGCCCCGCTCCCCAGGACAGGTGGGCCCGGGTGCTGATGGTGGTGCCCGAGGCGACGTGGTCGGCGAAGAGCGGGTCGGCGTGGGCGGCGCCCGGGGAGACCCACACGGGGTCGCCGGCCCGGATCGTGTAGTTGCCGAGGGTGGTGTCCCGGGCCGCGAACCGCGGGACGAAGTTGACCAGGGGCGGCTTGCGCATGACGACCCGGTTCATGCTCTCCCTGACCATCCCGGCGGACAGGCTGGCACGCACGCTGCCCTCACCCGAGATGACCTCCACGACGGTGTTGGAGATGAGGATGCCGACGTGGTCGGAGGTCATGCCGAGCAGCATGAACAATTCGCGGGCGAGCTGGTCGAGCGAGAGGTCCGGGTGGGCGGCGAGCAGGTACGAGGGGAAGTCGTCGCCCGGCTTCTCCAGCTTCAGCGCGGCCAGTTCGGCCAGTGCCGCCAGCAGGCGCTCCAGCGCGGCCTCGGCGTCCTGGCCCGCGTCGAGCACGCGCCACATGTCCATCAGCGCGTCGTCGCCCTGCGAGCCGGGGAAGCCCAGCAGATGGCTGGCCACCATCAGCGGCAGCGGCCGGGAGAACTGCGCGGACAGGTCCGCCACGCCCGCTTTGCCGCCCTGCCCGACGAGGGTGATCAGTTCGTCGGCGTAGGCGGTGACGGCGGACTTCAGGCGCTTGGCCTGGGGATGGCGGGGGTCCTGGAAGGGCTTGAGGGCGACGTCCCACGCGGTGCGCAGCGGCCGGTAGCCGGGGCCGCCCTGGATCAGGATGTGGTTGACCTCCAGGGAGGGTCCGAGCGGCCAGTCGGCCGGCACCCTGCCCTCGGTGCGGGCCCGCCAGTTCTCCAGGCCCTTGGGCCAGCCGTCGTCGTCCTGGAGCACCTGGAGCGATTCGCGGTAGCCGAGGACCAGCCAGGCCGGCACCCCCAGCAGATCGACCGGCGCGACCGGGCCGTGCTGCTGCCGCAGTCGTTCGTACACGAGCGCGGGACGCGTCTCGTAGTCCCTGGTCAGCAGAGGTTCGGGAGCGAGTTCCTCCAGACTCGTGCCGTCCAGGTGCACGGGTCCGCCGTCACCCCGCTGGGATTCCATCGTCTTCCACCCTCCGACACGCCCTGTACCGGCACACCATCAGCCGGTAGCCGGAAACGGTGGGGACCCTACCCCAGGCCGAACTCGCGGGTAACGACCGGGGGTGGGTGGTGGTGACGGCCGGTCCGCGTCAGGCGGCCGTGTACCCGAGTTGACGGCGCATGTAGGGCGTCATGAGGCTCTTCGCCTTGGCCAGGGTGGTGGTGCGGCTGCCGAGGACGGCGGATTCACCGCCCGGCACGGGCAGCACGGTCAGTCCGTCGGCGGACCCGAAGGGCACGATGAGCGGGGTGCGCCGGGTCGGGCGGTAGAGGCGCGGTTCCCTGCGGTGCTTGCCCGAACTCTGCAGATAGCCACGGATGTTGTGGGCGGCCGTGTCGGCCTGGGCGAGGGCGGCGGGGGTGACCTTGAGTTCGCTGACGTCGTTCACGTCGCCGACGGCGAACACGTCCAGCCTGCCCTCCACCCGGAGCGTCCGGTCGACCTTCACGCGGCCGGCCGCGTTGAGCCAGTCGCCGTGCCCGGCCAGGCGCAGCCAGAGCGTGTTGGGGGTGGTGCCCGTCGCCCAGAAGGACAGGTCGGCCTCGACGATCGTGCCGCGGGCGTCGCGGTAGGTGCCGAAGTCGGTGCCGGGCGACATGAAGGAGTCGAGCAGCACCTCGACGTCGTGGGACTCCAGCCAGGCCAGGGCCTTGCGCCCCGGGCGTGCGTTGCCGGCGGAGTCGAGCAGCGCGGGCCCGGAGTGGGCGAGGGTGACCCGGGCGTCCGGGCGGGCGAGGCGGATCTCGGCGCTGAGTTCGACGCCGCCCGGACCGCCGCCGACGACCAGGACGTGCTCGGCAGTGGCGACGTCGCGCTGGTGCTCGGCGAACGACTTGGCCGCCTCCTCGGTGGTGGTGCCGGTGAAGCGGGCCGGCTCGGGATAGTCGGCGCCGGTGGCGATCACGACCACGTCGTACGGCAACCGCTCGCCGGTGGCGAGGACGACCTGCCGCTCGGCGGTGTCGATGCGGACGGCCTTGCCCGTGACCAGGCGCCCGTGGCGCAGCAGACGGTCGTAGGGGATGAAGGGTGTGTGCGTCCACTCGGGGTGCACCCCGGCGCGCAGGGAGGCGATGCGGTGGAAGAAGACCTCCTTGCGGTCCACCAGCGTGACCCGGGCCGTGCCGTCGAGCCGCCTGGCCAGCCGGACACCGGCATAGCCACCGCCGATCACCACTACGTCGCCGTCGTACACACCGAGTCTCCTGTGCCTGGTGGGGGAAGCGAGGGCCGCCGCGGACGGGCCCCGCTCGGATCGGCCCCCGGCGGCCACTCGACTGACGCGACAGTAGCGATTGAGAGTTAAAGGAATTCCGAGGTTCCGTGCATGTTCCGTGAAGGGATCGGCACCTGAACGGCCGTCACTTCCCCCAGATCTCGCGGTAGGCCTCCCGGTAGCCCGAGGGGTCCCAGGCCGTGGCCCCTTCGCTGTTGTCGGCCGTCGCGATGTGCACGGGGGCCACGTACCCGCTGTCGGGGCGGCCGGAGAAGGCGCGGTTGAACTCGTCGACGATCTGCCAGCCCTGGAGGGACAGCGGCTCGGGCACGGTGGCGGCCTGGTACTGCTCGCTGTTGACACGCTGGAAGGCGGACGGGTCGCCGTCCCCGGCCCCGATGTTGAAGGGCGGGCCCGAGCCCTTCTCGCCGGCGGCGCGGAAGGCGGGGGCGGCGTCGGCGAAGTACAGGTCGTTGATGGCCACGGAGTGGGTCCAGCGGTCCTGGAAGCGGGAGAGCAGGGAGGAGATCTCCCGGGGGGTACGGCTGCTCGCGTCGGGGATCGGGATGTTCTCCACCGAGAGCAGCCGTACGCCCTGACATTCGGCCAGTTGATCGCGGATCAGGTCGGACTTGTTCCGGGCGAAGGGGATCGACGCGTCGGTGATGAGCACGACCCCGGCGCGGCCGTTCGAGTCGGAGATGATCCACTGCGCGCTGATGCGGGCCACGTCCTCGACGCGGGTGGTGACGTTGGTGAAGAGGTCGGGCCGGCTGCTGGGGCCGGGGTCGGGGACCGCGTGCCAGCCGATCAGCGGGATGCCCTGGGCGTTGGCCCGGGCGGTCTGCTGGGCCGTCGAGTCGGGATCGAACCCCCCGATGACGATGCCCGAGGGCCGCAGGGCGACGGCTTCGCTCATGGCCGCCTGGATACCGGCCGGGGTGCCGCCGCCGTCGATCACCCGCACGTTCCAGCCGATGGCACGGGCGGCGTCGCGCACCCCGTCGGCCGCGCCCGCGACACCGGGGTTCGTCATGGTCTGGGCGACGTAGACGAGGCTCTTGCCGGACACCGCGCGGGGGCCACTGTTGGGTCCGCCCCAGGGGGTGTCGGTCCGCTCCGCCCGGGCGACGGCTTCCCGGGCCCGGGTATGGACGGCGGGGCAGCCGCTCGGGCCGGTAGTGCTCTCGTCGGCGGCGTCGGAGGAGCCGCGTTCGCAGCCGGTGAGGACCGCGACCGTGGCCAGCAGGGCGCAGGAGGCGAGCCGCGCGGCGCGGACTGCGGGGGCGGCCTTGCGGGTGTGGTGCACGGGAGCTCCAGTGAGGGGATCGACGCGCCGGGGCGAGCCGTCAGGGTCAGGGCGGGGTCGTGCCGCCCTCCCGCGCGGGAGAGGACGGGGGCGGCGCGGCGGGCGTGTCGCGGGCCGCGCCACCGCGCAGCCGGCGGCGGGCGGCGTATCCGGCCAGACCCACGGCGATGAGCAGGGTGCCGCCGTTGAACAGCGGGACCGTCCAGAACTCGGCGCCCAGCTGCGCGATGCCGGTGAGGCCGACGGCGAGCACGGCGACGGCGACGACGGTGCCGAGGGCGTTGGGCCGGCCGGGTTTGATCGCCGTGGAACCGAGGAGGGCGCCGACGAAGGCGGGCAGCAGGTAGTCGAGGCCGACGCTCGGGTTGCCGATCTGCTGCTGGGCGGCGAGCAGCACCCCGGCGAAGCCGACGATCAGGCCGGAGGCGGCGAACGCGTGGACGGTGTACCTGCGGGTCGGGATGCCCACGAGGTCGGCGGCCCGCGGGTTCGACCCGACGACGTACAGGTACCGGCCGAGCGGCAGCCGCTCCAGCACCAGCCAGAGGGCGGCCGCGAGGGCGAGCACGTAGAAGGCGGGGACCGGGAGGCCGAGGAACGAGGAGTCGTAGAGGTCGGTGAACCCGGGGGGCAGGCCCTGCGGGCCGGGGACGATCCGGCCGCCGTCGGTGATCCAGCCGGTCACGGCGTACATCATGCTGCCGGTGCCCAGGGTGGCGATGAAGGAGTCGATCCGGCCGAACTCGACGATGACACCGTTGAGGACGCCCACGACCAGACCTCCGGCGAGCACGGTGACGCAGGCGAGCGGCCAGGGCCAGCCCTCGCGGACGACGAGCTGCAGCACCATCACATGGGCCAGGCCCAGCCCGTAGCCGATGGAGAGGTCGAACGCGCCGGTGACGACGGGCACCATGGCGGCGAGCGCGAGGACCGCCGGGATCGACTGGTTGGACAGGATCGAGTCGAGGGTGTCCAGCGTGGGGAAGGTGTCCGGCAGGGCGAGGGAGAAGGCCAGGTAGAGCAGGGCCGTGAGGACGAGCAGGCCGTAGGCGCCGATGTGGTGGCCGCCGGGACGGCGCCGCGGCCGGGGCGTCACGGCTGCCCGGCCGGCGACGGGGGCATGGCCGAAGCCGCCCGGGTGAGTCCGGCGACGGTGAGCGCGGGGCCGCTCAGCTCGGCCGTCACGGTTCCGCGCACGAAGACCAGAGTGCGCCGGCACACGCTCGCCACCTCCTCGAAGTCGGTCGACAGCAGCAGCACCGCGAGACCCCCCTCCAACGCCTCGTGGAGCAGGCGGTGGATCGCGGCCTTGGCGCCGACGTCGACGCTCGCGGTCGGCTCCTCCAGGATCAGCAGCCGCAGGTCCGTCCGCAGCCAGCGGCCGAGCATGACCTTCTGCTGGTTGCCGCCGGACAGTGTGGCGATGGGCGTCTCGCTGTCGCGGGGGCGCACCGAGAAGCGCTCCATGAGGGCGGCGGCCCGGGCCCGTTCGCCGCGGGGGCCGATCCAGCGCTGTGCGGGCAGACCTCCCGCGCGGGGGTTGGCCAGGAGGTTCTCCCGTACGGTCAGCTCGGCGAGGCAGCCCTCGCGCAGCCGGTCGCCCGGCACCAGGCCGACCCCGAGGGCGACGGCCTCCGCCACGGTACGCGGGTGGTACGGCCGTCCGTGCAGCACGGCCCGCCCGTCCAGGAGGGGGTGGGCACCGGCGAGGGCGCGGCCCAGGTCCATGTGCCCGGCGTCGGAGAGGCCGACCAGGCCGAGGACCTCCCCGGCGGCGAGCTCGAAGGTCACGGGCCCGGCCCGGGAGGTGCGCACGCCGTCGAGGCTCAGGACGGGGGGCGCACCGGCTGCTGGTCCGGCACGGCGGTGGGCGGCCGGTTCGTCCGCCTCGCCGACGATGTCGTGGACCAGACGCGCGGGGCTGCGGTCGGCGAGCCGGCCGTGGCTGACGAGCCGGCCGTCACGCAGGACGGCGAAGCCGTCGGCGACCCGGTAGACCTCGTCCAGGCGGTGGCTGACGTAGAGGACCGCGTGTCCGCGGTCGCGCAGATCGTGCAGGACGCGGAAGAGGCGGTCGCAGTCCGCGGCGGGCAGGCGTGCGGTCGGCTCGTCCAGGACGATGAGCCGCGCGCGTGCGGCCAGGGCCCGGGCGATCGCCACCAGCGAGCGGTCGGCCGGCGCGAGACCGGAGACCGGCGTGTCCGGATCGAGGTGTGCGGCGACGATCCGCAGGGCCTCGAGGCAGCGCGCGCGGGTGCGCCGCCAGGAGATCAGACCGGACCGGCGCCCGTACCCGGTGGTCAGGGCGAGGTTCTCGGCCACCGTCATCCACTCCACGAGGCCTAGGTCCTGGTGGATGAACGACATGGCCCGGGTGGCGGTGGGGCTGCCGAGGGGTGCTCCCGCGACGGTGACCTGCCCCGCGTCCGGGTCGTGGACTCCGGCGAGGATCTTGATGAGGGTGGACTTCCCGGCGCCGTTGGGCCCGAGGAGGGCCAGGACGCTGCCCGGATGGACGTCGAGGTCGGCCCCGGCCAGCGCGACGGTGCCGCCGAACCGCTTGCTGAGTCCGCGGATCCGGACCAGGGGTTCCGGCCCGAAGGGCGAAGCCGTCTCCGGGGGCGTGTCGGGAGCGTCGCGCACTCGATCAAATTACAGCATTCCGGGCATTTTTCAGCCTGCTACGGCTCCGACGGGGAGTGGCCTCCCCGGTGTCCGGCCGATGGCCGCCTCACACCGTGTCGAGCCCGCACTCGGCCCAGATGACCTTGCCCTCGGGCAGATAGCGCGTGCCCCAGCTCTGTGACAGCTGCGCGACGAGGAACAGGCCGCGTCCGCCCTCGTCCGTACTCGCCGCCCGGCGCAGGCGCGGTGCGGTGTTGCTGGCGTCGGAGACCTCGCAGATCAGGGTCCGGTCGTAGAGCAGCCGCACCCGGATGGGCTCGGCGCCGTGCCGGACGGCGTTGGTGATCAGCTCGCTGAGGATCAGCTCCGCTGCGAACGCGGTCTCCTCCAGCCCCCGGTCGGACAGCCACCGCACGGCGGACGCCCGCACCTCGCCGACGAGGGCCGGGTCGGCGGACAGCTCCCAGGTGGCGATCCGGCCGGGGTCCAGGGCGTGCACGCGGGCGACGAGCAGGGCGATGTCGTCGTGCGGGTGCGCGGGCGCCACGGTGTCCAGGACCGCCTGGCAGGTCTCCTCGGGGGCGCGCCCGGGATGGGCCAGGGCCTCGCGCAACTGCTCCAGGACCACGTCGACGTCGCGGTGCCGGTCCTCGATGAGCCCGTCGGTGTACAGCACGAGCTGGCTGCCCTGGGGAAGGTCGACCTCGACGGCGTCGAAGGGCAGGCCCCCGAGACCGAGCGGAGGCCCGGCCGGCAGGTCGGGGTAGGTCACGGTGCCGTCGGGGCGGACGAGCGCGGGGGGCGGGTGGCCGGCGCGGGCCATCAGGCACGTCTGGGCCGCCGGGTCGTAGACGGCGTAGAGGCAGGTCGCACCGATGACGCCGGCGCCCTTGCCGTCGGGGTCCTCCCGGTCGAGGCGCCCCACGAGGTTGTCCAGGTGGGTGAGGACCTCGTCCGGCGGGAAGTCGAGCTCGGCGAAGCTGCGGGCGGCGGTGCGCAGCCGGCCCATGGTGGCCGCGGAGAGCATGCCGTGGCCGACGACGTCGCCGACGAGGAGACCGACGCGGGCGCCGGGCAAGGGGATGACGTCGTACCAGTCGCCGCCCACGTCCGACTCGGCGGGCAGGTAGCGGTGGGCGACCTCGACGGCGTCCTGGTCGGGCAGGCCATGCGGGAGGAGCCGGCGCTGGAGGGCCAGGACCATGGTGCGTTCATGGGTGTAGCGCCGGGCGTTGTCGATGGACAGGGCGGCGCGGGAGGCCAGTTCCTGGGCGAGGGAGCGGTCGTCGTCGCCGAAGGAGCCTCCGGCGCGGTAGAAGCAGGCGACGCCCAGGACGACACCGCGGGCGAGCAGGGGCACCGCGATGAGGGAGTGCACGTGGGCCAGCAGCCGTGCGGTGGGCTCGGGGTCCTGGGCGAGCCAGCCCGCGGCGGCTTTCAGGTCCGGTTCCAGCACGGCCTCGCCCCTGCTGAGGCAGCGCAGCTGGGGCGTGGCCGGGCCGAAGTCGATGCGCTTGCCGACCGGCGTGAAGGGCAGGCCCTCGCGGATGCCGTGGACGACCGTGCGGCGCAGGTCGGCGAGGGGGTCGGCGGACTCCTCGCCGCGCAGCACGGCGTCGGGCAGGTCGATGGTGACGAAGTCGGCCAGTCCGGGGACGGCGGTCTCGGCCAGCTCCTCGGCGGTGCGGCGCACGTCCAGGGTGGTGCCGATACGGGTGCTGGCCTCGGACAGCAGCTCCAGACGCCGGCGCGCCGCGAGGGCATAGGCCCCGACCTGCGGCTCCCCCAGCATCACCAGACCCCGGGCCGGGAAGGCCTCCTCGGACTGCCGCTCACCCGCGGCACTCCCGCCACCACCGGCCGCAAGGGCCCCATCGGGCTCGCCAACGCCCCGGGCCGGGAAACCCTCCCCGGACTGCCGCCCACCCGCGGCACTCCCGCCACCACCGGCCGCAAGGGCCCCATCGGGCTCGCCAACGCCCCGGGCGCCGTCGCCCGGGCCGGCCGCACCGGGCTCGACGGGACGTCGATCGCCGCCGGTCGCGGCAGGCCCGGCGGGGGGCGGCGGGTGGTCCGTCGCGGCAGGCCCGACGGTGCTCGGCACGTGATCCGCCGCTGCGGGCACCGCGGGAGGCGCTTCGCCGTGCGTCGGGTCGGTTCCATCGGCGCCCGTGGCGACGCGGAGCCCGTCGGTGCCGCCAGGGCCCGCCGTTCCGCCGTCTCCGTCGGGCGTCACGGCGGGGAGGGAGGATGCGGTGAGGTGCCCGGCCGGCAGGGTGAGCGCCGGGCGCGGGGTGGAGAGTGCGACGGCGGGGGCGCCGAGGCCGGACAGTTCGTCCGTCTGGCGGGGTATGACGAGCGGCTCCCCCACCGGGACGTCCGGCAGCAGGGCCTCGATGGCGAATCCCCGGACCCCCGAGCCGCTCGTCACCGGACGGCTCACCAGCGTCACCCGCCGGCCGCCGGGCAGGGTCACCTCGGTGGCGCCGCGCTGCGCACGGGAGATCAGCTCGGCGGCCTTCTCCCGGAGGATCTCCTGGTCACGGGGGTGGAACTCGTTCGCGAGCGCCTCCAGCGCCACGCCGTGGCGCGGACCGGCGGTCACGGCCCCGGGTGCCAGGTACGTCCGCAGCAGGGCCTGCTCGCGCGCGGAGCTCTGTCCCAGCAGCCGCCGCTCGATGCCCTCGGCCGCCCGGCGGATGGCGACACCCAGCGCGGGCCGCTCGAAGGCGCGCGGATAGCCGAGGCAGAGGACGCCCTCGATACGCCCGCTGAGCGGGTCCCGGACGGGCATCGCGACGCAGGCGTTCTGCTGGGAGCGTTGCGCGAAGTGCTCGGCGCCGTAGACGCGGATGAGCTGCCGTTCCGCCAGGGCCAGTCCGATGCCGTTGGTGCCGGCGACCTGCTCGGCGAAAACGAACCCTGGGACGACCTGGATGGCTGGGAGGCTCCGGGCCATCGACGGGTCCCCGAAGCGGCGCAGCAGGACCGTCCCGGTCGCGTCGGCGACCGAGATGTTGACCTGGCTGCCGGCGAACGCGGACTGCAGCCGGTCGAGCACCGGCGCGGCCGCCCGGACGATACGGCCGCCCGCGTCGAAGTCGTCCCGGTAGGGCAGGTCGAAGGTGTCCGGCGACAGCCCCAGGGACCGGCAGCGCTGCCAGGAGTTCAGGATGGACGTCCGCACGCCCGTCGCGACGGGCTCGCCCTGGAGGAACAGCTCGCGCAGACTGGCGGGCCCCGTGCCGTCCGTCGCACGCCCCGCCGGCCTGGGTTCCTCGCCGGACCGAACCACGCTTCGCCTCACTTGCGCCCGCGATAATCCGCTGCTCGGAAGAGAATCTGGCATTGATGAGGATACGGGCATTACGGGCGGGCGTCACGGCGCGCCGGGGTCGGGCGGGGCCGACGGCCGGGCGCCGGGCGGGGCAGACGGCCGGGCGCCGGGCGGCGGGACCGCGCTCACCCCAGGAAACTCAAGCGCACCTTCCGTTCCGGGTTGTCCTTGTTGGTGTCCACCAGGCACACCGACTGCCAGGTGCCGAGCTCCAGCCGGCCGCCCAGCACGGGAAGGGTCGCGTGGGGCGGGACGAGGGCGGGCAGGACGTGGTCGCGGCCGTGACCGGGGCTTCCGTGCCGGTGCTGCCAGCGGTCGTCGGCGGGCAGCAGGCTGTGCAGCGCGGCCAGGAGGTCGTCGTCGCTGCCGGCACCGGTCTCCAGGACGGCGATGCCGGCCGTCGCGTGCGGCACGAAGACGTTGAGGAGGCCGTCGCGGCCGGCCGCCGCCTCACGCAGGAAGGACTCGCAGTCGCCGGTGATGTCGAGGACCTTCTCGGCGGCACCGGTGCTGACGTTCAGAACGCGGGTGGTGAAGACATCTGACATGCCCCCATCCTGACGCACGCGCCGGACTTTCAGCGGGCCACGCGGGGCCGGTTGGTGATACACGCGTCCCACTGATCGAGACGCCGTTGACCGTGCGCATGCCAGCTGGCTAGGTTCGGCCGCATGTTGCGTTCAGCCCTGCTCACCACGCGCGGTCACATCGACCTGCTGCGGGTGGCCTCCGCCGCGTGTCGCCGCGGCTGCTGACGCCCCTCTCCTCCTCCCCCCCGGCTCACTCGCCCCCGTTCCGCCTGTCCGCCGATCGCTCCTGATCACATGGGCACGGCGGCGGTGAGGCGCGCTTGCCGCAGCCCGCGCTCTCCCCCGTGGATCACTCATGAGCATCAGTCATGCCCCGCCGGTATCCGAAAAACACGATATTTCGCCTGTATCGGCTTCCGATCTCGACCTTCAGCCCCTCGTCCCCACGTCTTCCCGCCGCGCTCGCGTCCCGCGCTGGCTGCGCCGCACCACCGGCCCGGTGCTGTTGCTCGCGCTGTGGCAACTCCTCAGCAGCAGCGGCGCGTTGCCCCCCGACGTGCTCGCCTCACCCAGCCGGATCGCCCAGGTCGGCACAGACATGCTGGCCGACGGTTCACTGTCCACCGCCATGGGCACCTCACTCCAGCGGGTCGCCGGCGGGCTGCTGCTCGGCCTGGTCGTCGGCACCGGACTCGCCCTGCTCTCAGGCCTGTTCCGGATCGGCGAGGACCTCGTGGACGCGCCCGTGCAGATGCTGCGGACCGTGCCGTTCGTGGGACTCATCCCGCTGTTCATCATCTGGTTCGGCATCGGCGAGGCACCCAAGGTCGCCATCATCACGCTCGGCGTGACCTTTCCCCTCTACCTCAACGTCTACGCCGGAATCCGGGGCGTGGACGCCCAGTTGATCGAGGCCGGCGAGTCCCTCGGACTGTCGCGGTGGGGACTGGTGCGGCACGTCGTCCTGCCCGGCGCCCTGCCGAGCGCCATGACCGGCCTTCGGTACTCGCTCGGCATCGCCTGGCTCGCGCTGGTCTTCGCGGAGCAGGTCAACGCCGATTCCGGCATCGGGTTCCTGATGGTGCAGGCGCGGGACTTCCTGCGGACCGACGTGATCGTGGTCTGCCTCGTCGTCTACGCCTTCCTCGGCCTGCTCGCCGACTTCATCGTCCGCTCTCTCGAAAAGGTGCTGCTGCAATGGCGACCGACGTTCACCGGCCGGTGACCCCGCAGGCGGTCCATGTCGACGGCCTCACCCGGTCCTTCGACGGCCGGGCCGTCATCGACGACCTGCGACTGGACGTCCGGCCGGGCGAGTTCGTGGCCCTGCTCGGCCGCAGCGGCTGCGGCAAGTCGACGCTGCTGCGCATCCTCGCCGGGCTCGACCGCGACATCGAGGGCACCGTGCTGGTGCCGCGCCGCAAGGCCGTCGCCTTCCAGGCACCGCGGCTGATGCCGTGGAAGAAGGTGTGGCGCAACGTGCTGCTCGGTCTGCCCGGCAAGCCCGAGCGCACCGTCGCCGAGCAGGCTCTGGACGAGGTCGGCCTCGGCCACCGCACGGACGCCTGGCCCAAGACCCTCTCCGGCGGCGAGGCCCAACGCGCCTCCCTGGCGAGGGCGTTGGTGCGCGAACCCGATCTGCTGCTGCTCGACGAACCGTTCGGCGCGCTCGACGCCCTCACCCGGATCAAGGCCCAGCGGCTCGTCGGCGAGTTGTGGCAGCGCCGCGGCTGTGCGGTGCTCCTCGTCACCCATGACGTCGAGGAGGCCGTTCTGCTCGCCGACCGCGTCCTGGTCATGGACCGCGGGGTCATCGCCCATGAGCAGCACATCGACCTCGACCGCCCGCGCGACATCACCGACCCCCGCTTCGCCGCCCTGCGCGCCGGCCTCCTCGAACGCCTCGGCGTCGAGTCGACGGCCGCCGAAGCCGCCTGACCCCCTCCCCGCGTACCGCCCGTACGCCGGTACGACCCACACGAACGGAACCACCATGCGACGACGACGCCTCTCCCCCGCCGCCCTGCTCCTCCCCCTCGCCCTGCTGCTCACCGCCTGCGGCGGCACCCCGGCAGCCGGCACGTCGGACGGCCGCGTCGACGGCAAGGGCTCCGTGACACTGAACGTCGGTGATCAGAAGGGCGGTTCGGAGGCCATCCTGCGGGCCGCCGGGGAACTGAAAAACCTCGACTACAAGATCAAGTGGTCGACGTTCACCTCCGGCCCGCCGCTGCTGGAGGCCATCAACGCCGGGGCCGTCGACACCGGAGGCGTGGGCAACACCCCGCCGGTCTTCGCGGCCGGTGCCGGTTCGAGGATCAAGGTGGTTGCGGCCTGGCACGGCACGTCCAAGGGCGACACCATCCTCGTCCCGAACGACTCCCCCCTGAAGCGCCCCGAGCAGCTCAAGGGCAGGTCGGTGGCCGTCGCCCAGGGGTCCTCCGCACACTTCCAGCTGATCGCCTCCCTGAAGAGGGCCGGGCTGAAGCTGAGCGACGTCAAGGTCAAGTACCTCCAGCCGGCCGACGCCCTGGCCGCGTTCACGTCCGGCAAGGTCGACGCGTGGGCGGTGTGGGACCCGTACACCTCCCAGATCCTTCAGGGCAGGCAGGGGCGGGTGCTGACCGACGGCGACGGCGTGACCAACGGGCACACCTTCCAGGTGGCGGCCCCGGCCGTCCTGAAGGACAAGAAGAAGGCAGCCGCCCTCAAGGACTACCTGGAGCGGCTGCGGCGGGCCTACACCTGGGTGTACGACCACCAGGAGGAGTGGGCGAAGGTCTGGGCCGAGGACACCGGGCTCCCAAAGGACGTGGCGCTGGCCGCGGTGAAGCGCACCTACACGACCCGGATCGCGGTCGCCGTCGACAAGCCGCTGATCGCCTCCGAGCAGGAGATCGCCGACACCTTCACCGCTTTGAAGCTCATCCCGCGCAAGGTCGACTTCGCCGAGTTCACGGACACGCGCTTCAACGGCGATCTGCCGCCCTCGACCACTCAGGCGCGTCCTTCGGCCGGTTCGTGAGGCAGCCGTGTGGGTCCCCCGCCACCGGGGGGGGGGGAGCGCGCGCGTCATGTCCTCGGCAGGAGCTCCATGGCGGGAAGATCCGCAGCGGGAAGATCCACCACCCCGCCACGGTTAGTAGAAATGTGAACAACACACGCGAGGTCGAGGTAGTCGTCATAGGCGCAGGTCAGGCCGGTCTGGCCGGCGCCTATCACCTGCGGCGATCCGGTTTCGAGCTGGACCGCGACTTCGTCGTGCTGGACCACTCCCCCGGTCCCGGCGGCGCCTGGCAGTTCCGCTGGCCGTCGCTGACGTACGGCAAGGTGCACGGCATGCACGCGCTGCCGGGCATGGAGCTCACGGACGCGGACCCGTCACGGCCGTCGTCCGAGGTGATCAGCGCGTACTTCGACCGCTACGAGCGGACCTTCGACCTGCGGGTCAGGCGCCCGGTGGACGTACGGACGGTGCGCGAAGGGCCGGGCGGACGGCTGCTCGTGGAGACCTCGGACGGCGTGTGGTCGGCGCGGGCGCTGATCAACGCGACCGGCACCTGGGACCGGCCGTTCTGGCCTCGTTATCCGGGCCAGGAGACCTTCCGGGGGCGGCAGTTGCACACCGCGCAGTACCCCGGGCCCGAGGCGTTCACGGGGCAGCGGGTCGTGGTGGTGGGCGGCGGCGCCTCGGGGACCCAGCACCTGCTGGAGATCGCCTCGTACGCGGCGGCCACCACCTGGGTCACGCGGCGCCCGCCCGTCTTCCGGGAGGGGCCTTTCGACGAGGACGCGGGCCGCGCGGCGGTGGCGCTCGTCGAGGAGCGGGTACGGCGGGGACTGCCGCCCCGCAGTGTCGTCTCGGTCACCGGGCTGCCGCTCAACGACGCGATCCGGCAGGGCATCGAGGACGGGGTGCTGGACCGGCGGCCGATGTTCGACCGGATCACCCCAACCGGTGTGGAGTGGGCCGGCGGGCGCCGCCTCGACGCCGACGTCATCCTCTGGGCCACCGGCTTCCGCCCCGCGATCGACCACCTCGCCCCGCTCCGGCTGCGCGCTCCGGGCGGCGGCATCCGCATGGAAGGCACGCACGCGGCCGCCGACCCCCGCGTCCACCTCGTCGGCTACGGGCCTTCGGCCAGCACCATCGGAGCCAACCGGGCCGGACGCGCGGCCGTACGGGACATCAGGCGGCTGCTGGAGCGCGAGCCGGTCGCGGCGTGACACGGGCGGGGCCGCCAGGCTGTCACCCGGCCGCCCGGGCCCCGCTCTTCTTGATCTGTGCGTTGAACTCCGCGACGTTGCGCTGGTGTTGCCGGTAGTCCGCGGTGAACCGGGTGTCGCCCGGGCGGACGGTGACGAAGTACAGCCAGTCGCCCGCGGTCGGGTTGACGGCCGCCCGCATCGCCTCCTCGCCCGGGCTGCCGATCGGCGTGGGCGGCAGGCCCATGCGCTGGTACGAGTTGTAGGGGCTCTCGATCCGGGTGTCGCTCTCGGTCGTACGAAGGGCGGAGCGGTTGAGGGCGTAGTTGATGGTGGAGTCCATCTGCAGGGGCATACCGCGTTCGAGGCGGTTGAAGATGACCCGGGCCACCTTGCCCATGTCGGCCCTGGTGGCGGCCTCGGCCTGGACGATGCTCGCGATGGTGACGGCCTGATACACGTTCATGGCGTTGCGCTGCGCCCCGGCGGCGATGGGCGCACCGTTGAACTTCTTGTTCGCGGTGTCGACCATGAGCGCGAGGAGCTGGTCCGGAGTGGTCTTCTCCTGGAGCGGATAGGTGGCCGGGAAGAGGTAGCCCTCCGGATTGCCCTCGGCGTCGTTGGGCAATTTCAGCGCGGCCTTGTCCAGGGACTTTCCGGTACTGCCGGCAGGCAGGGCGAGGGCCTTGTCGACGGCCGCGTAGACCTGGCTCGCGCGCCGGCCCTCCGGGATGGTCAGGGTCATGGGCCGGCTCTCCTCCTCGGTCCCGGTCTCCAGGGTCAGCAGCGGCACCGCCACGGCGGTACCGACCACGACGGCTCCGGTCGCGACGAGGGCGATGCGTCCCCGGCGCGTCAGTCGAATCGTGCTCCGTGGCGGAGTGTTCGTCTCCATGCGGGCACGGTAACCCGCATATCGTCACAAACCCGGCATATTTTCATCTTGTCGGCTCCAGTTGGGCATCCCGGCGTACGAGTGCCGCGTACCGGCCGCCCTCGTCCATGAGGTCCTCGTGCGTACCGCGTTCGACCGCGCGGCCCGCGTCGAGGACCACGATCTGGTCGGCCCCCCGCACGGTCGAGAGCCGGTGGGCGATGGTGAGGGTGGTGCGGTTGGCCGACAGGGCGTCGATGGCGTCCTGGACGGCCGCCTCGGTCCGGGTGTCCAGCGCGCTGGTGGCCTCGTCGAGGATGAGGACCGGCGGGTCGCGCAGGATGGTGCGGGCGATGGCCAGTCGCTGCTTCTCACCGCCGGAGAAGCGGTGGCCGCGCTCGCCGACGACGGTGTCGTAGCCGTCGGGCAGGGCCACGATGTGGTCGTGGATCTGCGCCGCCTTCGCCGCTTGGTGGAGCTCTTCGTCGGTGGCGTCGGGCTTGGCGAAGCGCAGGTTCTCGGCGACCGAGGCGTGGAAGAGGTACGTCTCCTGCGAGACGACACCGACCGCGCGCGCCAGGGTGTCGAAGTCGAGGTCGCGGACGTCGGTGCCGTCGAGGGTGACGCGGCCGCCGGTGACGTCGTAGAGCCGGGGCACGAGGTAGCCGAGGGTGGACTTGCCGGCACCGGTGGGGCCGACGACGGCGAGACTGCCACCGGCCGGGACGGTGAGGTCGATCCCCTCGAGAACCGGGCCGCCCTTGTCGTCGTAGCCGAAGGAGACGTTCTCGAAGCGGACCTCGCCCTTGATCCGGTCGAGACGGACCGGGTCGGGCCGCTCGGTGATGTCGATCGGCAGGTCGAGGTATTCGAAGATGCGCTGGAAGAGCGCGAGCGAGGTCTGGATCTGCACCCCGGTCGACAGCAGGCTCACGGCCGGGCGGAACAGGCCCTGCTGGAGCGAGACGAAGGCGACGATCGTGCCGATGGAGACCGCGGGGCCGCCCAGCTGCAGGGCCATGCCGGCGGTCCAGTAGATGACGGCGGGCAGGGCGGCCATGACGATCGTGATGACGGCCATGCGCCACCGGCCGGCCATGTTCGACCGCACCTCCAGGTCGACGAGCTCCTCGGACTCGTCGGCGAAGGACTTGGTCAGCGAGTCGGAGCGGCCCATCGTGCGGCCGAGCAGGATGCCGCTGACGGAGAGCGACTCGGTGACGGTGGCGGCCATGGCGGCCATCTGCTTCTGACGCTGGGTGGTGATCTTCCGGCGTTCGTTGCCGACACGGCGGCTGATCCACACGAACACCGGAAGCAGCAGCAGCGAGACGACCGTCAGGCGCCAGTCGAGGGCGATCATCGCGACGATCGTGGCGACCACGCTGGTGACGTTGGAGACCAGGGAGGTCGCGGTGGAGGTGACGGTGGCCTGCATGCCGCCGATGTCGTTGGCGATGCGGGACTGCACCTCGCCCGTGCGGGTGCGGGTGAAGAAGGCCAGGGACATGCGCTGGAGCCGGCCGTAGACGGCGGTACGCAGATCGTGCATGACGCGCTGGCCGACCGTCGTGGAGATCAGGGTCTGCAGGACCCCGAAGACGCTGGTGAGGACGGCGCTGAGGATCATGCCGAGGGCGAGCAGGCTGAGTAGGCCCGTACGCCCCTCGGGGATCGCGACGTCCAGGATCTCCTTCAGCAGGAAGGGCGTGGCGACCGAGACCAGGGACGCGGCGCCGACCAGCAGGCCGACGATCGCGAGACGGCCCCGGTAGGGGCGGAAGAGGCCGAGGATGCGGCGGACCTGCCGGGGCTGCTCCTTGGAGTCGGCCGGCGGGGTCCAGGAGGCTTCACGGTCGGGATGCATGGGCTCCTACGAGGTATGCGGCGGATCGGATCACAGCTCATTGTTACCTGTACTCACAATGAACAGCATCCTGATAATGTTCCCGCATGACCACGCCCGATCCCGACGGCCTGCTCGCCGAGCAGCTGCTGCGGCTCACCCGCCGGGTGCATCGCATCCAGAAGCGCCATCTGGAGCACCGCGAGCTCGGCATCACCCCGGCCCAGTCCCGGCTGCTGCGCACGCTGGCGCACTGGGGCTCGCCGCCGCGCATGGCCGACCTGGCCGAGCGCCTCGAGGTCGTGCCGCGGGCCGTGACGACGCTCGTCGACGGCCTGGAGGCGAGCGGCAAGGTGCGGCGGGTCCCGGACCCGGCGAACCGACGGGTGATCCGCATCGAGCTGACGGACGACGGGCGGGGCGCGCTGCGCGAGCTGCGGGCGGCGCGCAGGTCGGCCGCGGAGGAGATCCTCGCTCCGCTGACGGAGGATCAGCGTCAAGCGCTCGGAGGGTTGCTGGACACGTTGATCGACGGGGCGCCGGCGCAGTCCTGCTGACGGGCCGGAACCAAGACAGCGATCACCGGCACGGCACAGCCGACCGGCGGGAGCACGGCAGCGGGCATTCGCGGCACAGCCGACCGGCGGGAGCACGGCAGCGGGCATTCGCGGCACAGCCGACCGGCGGGAGCACGGCAGGGGGCGCATTCGCGGCACAGCGGACCGGCAGCAGTACGGCAGGGGCGCCTTCACCGCCAAGCCGACCGGCGGGAGCACGGCAGCGGGCCGCGCCGCCGCTCGTCCTGCCCGTGCGGTGGCGCGGCCCGTTGCCGTTGCGGTCAACCGGCCTCGGGAGCGGGCTCCTTGAGGTCCCCGGCCTTCTGGGCCGGGATGTCCGGCACCGGTGCCCCGATGTCGGCCTCGGCACCGGCGCCCTTCTGGGTACCGACCGGCGCGGCGGCGTCCTTCCCGGCGTCGTCCGGCGCCGGGGTGTCCTCCCCGTCCAGCGTCCGCTTCGCCTGAGCGGTGTCCAGCGCCCCCTCCCAGCGGGACACCGCGAAGACGGCGACACAGTTGCCGAGCAGGTTCGTGACGACGCGCATCGAGTCCATGATGCGGTCCACACCGAGCAGCAGCGCGACGGCCCCGGCGGGGATCGCCCCGAGGGACGAGGCGGTCGCGGACAGCGCGAGGAACGCCGAACCCGGAATGCCCGCCATGCCCTTGCTGGTCAGCATCAGCACCAGGACGACGGTGATCTGCTGACCGAGACTGAGGTCCACACCCACCGCCTGGGCGATGAACAGCGTGCCGATGGACAGGTACAGCGAGGCGCCGTCGAGGTTGAAGGAGTAGCCGGTGGGGAGCACCAGCCCCACGGCGTCGTCGCGGGCGCCGGCCCGGCGCAGCTTCTGCATGACGCGGGGCATCACCGACTCGGTGGACGCGGTGCCGAGCGCGAGCAGCATCTCCTCGCGGATGTAGCGCAGGAACTTCCAGAGGCTGAGCCCGGTGACGGCCTTCAGGGCGACGGCGAGCAGCGCGTCGAACAGCGCCGCGGCCACGTAGCAGAGCACGATGAGCTTGGCGTACGTCCTCATCACGCCCAGGCCGTAGTTGCCGACCAGGTGGGCCATCGCGCCGAACACCGCGATCGGGGCCAGCCGCATGATGAAGCCGACCACCGCGAAGATGATCTCCTGGGCCTGCTCGATCGCGGGCAGGATCTTCGGCACCTTCGTATGCCCGAGGTGCAACAGCGCGGCACCCACCAGGCAGGCCAGGATGAGGACTTGGAGCAGCTCGTTCTCGGCGAAGGCGCCGACGAAACTCTGCGGAAGCGCGTTCAGCACGAACTCGGCCGTGGTGGGCAGATGGCCACCGCCCGTCGTCTCGTCGACCGCCGCGGTGTTCAGCGAGGAGGGGTCGACGTTCATGCCCTTGCCCGGGCCGACGACGTTGGCGGCGACGAGACCGATGACCAGGGCGGCCGTCGAGGCGATCTCGAACCAGATGAGGGCCTTCACCCCGATCCGGCCAAAGGCCTTCAGGTCACCGGCCTTGGCGATGCCGACGACGACCACGCAGAACACCAGCGGCGAGATCACCGTCTTGATGAGCCGCGTGAAACCGTCGCCGAGCGGCTGGAGAGCCGTGGCCGTGTCCGGCCACAGCTTTCCGACGACGATTCCGAGGACGAGTGCGCAGGAAACCTGCGCGAAAAGCGAGGTGCGCAGGGTGCGTGCGACGCGTCGCGGGAGGGACGGTACGGACGGCGGCACGAAGCCTCCTAGGGGGACGGGACACAGAGAAGCCGGAGGGGACTTCTGTGATGCGGAACGGGGATTCCACTTCCGACACCCTGAAGGCTGTCTTGATCGCGCACAAGACCGCAACGTTTCAGCCAAGTAAAACGTCGTGAGTGATACACGTCACACGCACCCGGGGGTGTCGCCTCAGCAACGGCTCCGGTCCTCCGTGAGCACCCCCTGCACGGTGCTCACGGTGCGGTCGTAGCACCCGCGCGAGCCGTACAGCCGATAGCGCTCACTCGTGGTGCCGACCGCGTGGCGCTGGTCGCGCGGTACGTTCGCCGTGTAGGTCGCGTCGCCCGTGTACGAGTCGTCGAGCCGTGACCACGCCGTGCGCCGCCCGCCGTTGATCCCCACGACCGTGGCGCGGTCGCCGAGCGTCATGACCGTGCGCAGGCGGTCGCCCGTGCCGAGGGTGGTCGTGCCGTCCATCGTGTAAGTGCGGTGAGTGCGCGTGGTGCGTGCGCCGACGGTCACCGACTCGTCGTCGGTCCAGGTGGCTTCGAGAGCGTCACGCGTCTCGCCGTCGGTCCAGCGGTGCGCGGAGGTACCGGTCAGCGAGCGGCTGACGGTGGTCCTGACGCGGCCGTGCGACGTGTCGAGGTAGCCGGCGACGGTCAGCCGGTGGGCCCCCTCGGTGACCACCCGGTGCTCCGAACCCGGCGTGTACACCGACGAGTCGGAGAGGTCTCCCGCCCTGTGCGCGGTGAGTTTCCCGGTGACCCGCTCACGCTGCTCGTCCTGCCAGACGAGGACGTTCACGGGCGTGCTCCAGCCGCTCTGCCCCTCCGGTACGCCGACCACCGAGACCTCGACGCGGTGCGGGCGGCCGTCGTTGAGGATCCCGGCGAAGGGGGTGAGGTCGTAGGTGATCGGCTTGATGTCGAAGGCGCGCGGACCCGGGATCACGTACCAGAGGAACGGGTTGGACCAGCCTCCGGTCCACACCGTCGGGAACGGCGTGGCGATGCCGGCGAGCCGGCCGTCGACCCTGATCTGCACCTCCCGGTAGGGGCCTTGACCGGCCTTGCAGGAGTACGGCGCCGGATCGGGCACCGTCAGGTACCAATACTCCTCGCAGCCGCCGCCGGACCCGGTCGCGTACACCTCGGCGAGGATGCGCTCGCTGTTGCGCGGGGTGGTGAGGGCCGAGCCGCCGTCGAGGGTGAGGACCCGGTCGGGGCTCTTCGGATCGGGGCGGCCCCGGTAGAACGTCAGCGTGACCTTGACGTCGAGGACACCCGTGTAGGTGTCGTCGACGACGTTGCCGATGAGCATCTCGACGTCCCGGCTCCTGCGGAAGGTGTCGCCGTAGCGCGTGACGTCCTTCTCCACGGACCACTCGATGCCGTCGGGTGAGGGCTGCGGGGTGGACGTCCGGAAGATCTCGACGCCGCCGACGCGGAGGTAGCCGAGCCGGTCGTACTGGCGCCCCTTGACCTTGCCGTCCAGCCGCAGCACCACCTTGCTCCAGCGGTCGCCACAGCCGCCGGGCGGGGTGTAGGTGCCGCGGTAGGGGGTGAAGTCCCGGAACCGCGCCTGCGCGAGGGTGACTTCGCAGGACTTTCCGGCGGGCTTCGCGACGGGCGGCGCGGCCGTGACCGGGTCGTGCCAGTCGGTGCCGAACTCGGCGGGGACGCCGGCCGCCCGTGCCGGGAGGTCCTCCGCGCCGGCGGGAGCGGTGCCGAGGAGGGTGCCCGCCAGAAGGGTCGCTCCGGCAAGCATGGACATGACGATCCGTCTCTTCATGGGCGGTGTTCTACGGGGAGTCGGCCACCCGCGCAATGAGGCCTAGGCCGCCAGGTCCGCCCTGTCCCCCATCACCACCACGGGACGCTGTCGCGGGTCGAGCGTGCGCAGCAGGTACCTCATCGCCCGCTCGGGCACGCTGACACAGGCCGACGTGCCGCTGCCGTGGTCCATGTGCAGCCAGATCCCGCCGCCCTTCTTCTCACCCTCGGGGCGGGTCTGGTCGTTCGGCGGGGTGCCTTTGACGCGGTTGTAGTCGATGGCGATGACGTAGTCGAAGTCGTGCCAGTGCGACTTGGCCCACCAGCGCGGGGCCGCGAAGGCGGCGGAGCGGGTGTACGGCAGTCCGGAGCCCGGGTCCGGCAGCACGCCGCCCGCGTCGCTGAGGGTGAACACGCCGACGGGGCTGCGGTCGTCGTCCTCGTGGTGGTCGGTGGTCCAGCCCTTCTTGCCGTTGTGCCCGGCCCAGCCGCGCTCCCGCTGCCAGGTCGAGCCGTGCTTGGTGTACAGCACGACCGTGGAGCCGGCGGAGTCCTTCCCGTCGCCGTAGACCGCGACGACCTGGCGGGAGCCGGCCGGGATCCGCCGCTGGAGCCGGTCGCCGACGCCGGGGATGCGCGTCGGGGCGGCCGTGGCCGCGTGGGTGCGGGCCGCCGGGCGCGCGGCTTCCGTCCCCCCACTGCCCTCCGCGCCGCCGCAGGCGGACAGAGCCGTCAGGAAAGAGGCGAGGACCGCCGTCGCGGCCACCGCTCGTCGTACGCCACCACTGTGCATCGCTCCATGGTCGCACCGCGTTCCGGGCGACGGGCTGAGGCCCTGACAGTCGGTGCGCGAGGGGTGCCGGCCCGCCGCCGGCCGAGCGCACGCGACTGTCGGCCGGTTCCGTTCGGTGGGCGGAAAACCTGTTGCCCGCCACCACGCGGCAGGGCGAACCTGTCACGGTTTGCTGCCTTCGGCCGGACCCCGCCCCCCTGACACGAGCCACTGGGACGTCATGCAGATTCAAGACCTTCCGTACCCCGACCCGGGCGTGCCGGACGCGCGTTCGGGTCCCCGATTCCTGTGGTGGCTCTTCCGGAACCAGCTGGGCGGTCAGCTCAAGTCGTTGAGCTGGGGGCTGCTGCACTTCGCCTCCGTCGCCGCCCTGCCGTTCTGTGTCGGGGTCGCCGTGCAGGCCGTCGTCGACCGCTCCGGCACCCGGCTCGCCCTGGCGGGCGGCCTGCTGGCCCTGGCCTGCGTCGGCAACGCCGTCGGTGACACCTTTCTGCACCGCACCGCGATCACCAACTGGATCACCGCGGCCGCGCGCGTCCAGCAACTGCTCGCCCGTAAGACCGCCCATCTGGGTTCGGCGCTGACCCGGCGCGTGGCGGCCGGTGAAGTGGTGGCGGTGTCGACGGGTGACGTCGAGAAGATCGGCTGGTTCGTCGAGGCCCTGTCTCGCTTCACCGCGGCCGTGGTCACCGTCGTGCTGGTCTGCGCCGGCCTGCTCGTCTACCAGCCCGCGCTCGGCGTGGTCGTCGCCGTGGGACTGCCCGCGCTGGCGCTCGCCGTGCTCCCGCTGCTGCCCCGCGCCACCCGGCGCGCCGACACCCAGCGCGAGAAGGCCGGACGCGCCACCGAACTGGCCTCCGACACCGTCGCCGGCCTGCGGGTGCTGCGCGGCATCGGCGGCGAGGAGCTGTTCCTCGACCGCTACCGCAGCGCCTCGCAGGAGGTCCGGCACGCTGCCGTGCGCAGCGCCCGGATGTGGTCCCTGATCTCCGCGATCCAGGTCCTGCTGCCCGGGCTGCTGCTCATCGCCGTCGTCTGGTACGGCGTGGGGCTGGCGCGCGAGGGCCGGATCACCGTCGGCGAACTGGTCACCGTATACAGCTCGGTCATGGTGCTGACGTATCCGCTGCGGCACTTCGAGGAGATCGCCATGGCGTACTCCTTCTCCCGGCCCTCCGCCAAACGGGCCGCGGGAGTGCTGTCCCTCCAGCGGCCCACGGACACGGCCGGATCACGCGCGCCCGAGGTCCCCTCGGGCGATCTGTACGACCCGCAGACCGGGCTGCTCGCGCCCGCCGGCCGGCTCACGGCCGTGGTGTGCGGCGACCCGGACGCGGCGGGCCTGCTGGCGGAACGACTGGGCGGGCACCCGACCCACGAGGGCACCTCGGTGCTGCTGGGCGGGGTGCCGCTCGACGAACTCCCGCTGGACAGCGCCCGTACGGCCGTCCTCGTCCAGGACAAGGACCCGGTGCTGCTGTCCGGCACGCTGCGCGAGCTGCTCGACGTACCGGCGTCGGGTGCGGTGGCACCGCGGGAGGCGCTGGCCGCCGCGCAGTGCGACGACGTGCTGGCGGCTTTGGTGCAGGGCTCGGTGGACGCGGCCGACCCGATGGACGCCCGGATCACCGAACGCGGCCGGTCCCTGTCCGGCGGCCAGCGGCAGCGGCTCGCGCTCGCCCGGTCGCTGGTCACGGACCCCGAGGCGCTCGTCCTGGACGAGCCGACCTCGGCCGTCGACTCGCACACCGAGGCGCGGATCGCGCAGGGCGTGCGGGAGTTGCGCGCGGGGCGCACGACCGTGGTGTTCACCTCCTCCCCGCTGCTGCTGGACCGCGCCGACCGGGTGGTGTTCCTGCACGGTGGGGAGGCCGTGGCGGTCGGCGCCCACCGTGAGCTGGTGAGCACCGAGCCGCGCTACCGGGCGGTGGTCACCCGTGAGACGGCGGACGACGAGGCCGCGTTGAACGGCTCCGTCGCCCTGAAGGACGTACTGCAGGAACTGGAAGAGATCGAGGAGAAGGCATGATCGGCGTCGCGCCACCGGCGTACGACCCGGCGGCCCCGACGACGGCGAACACCCTGCCGGTCGGCGCCCCCGAGACCGTCCGCGGCTACGTGGCCGAACTGCTGCGCCGGCACCGGCGGGCGTTCCTGTTGCTGGTCGCCGTCAACACCGCGGCCGTGATCGCCTCGATGGCCGGTCCCTGGCTGCTGGGCGGCCTGGTGGAACGGGTGTCCGACGGGGTGGAGAACCTGCGGCTGGAGCTCACGGCCGGGCTCTTCGTGGCCGCGCTGGCCGTCCAGGCCGTGTTCGTCCGGCAGGTGCGGCTGCGCGGCGCGATGCTGGGTGAGCGGATGCTGGCCGACCTGCGCGAGGACTTCCTCGTCCGGTCGGTCGGGCTGCCGCCCGGGGTGCTGGAACGGGCCGGGACCGGCGACCTGCTGTCGCGCATCACGACGGACATCGACCGCCTGGGCAACGCCATGCGCGAGGCCGTGCCGCAGCTGTCGATCGGCGTGGTGTGGGTGGTCCTGCTGATGGGCGGCCTGGTGATCACGGCACCGCCGCTGGCGCTCGCCGTGCTGCTGGCCCTGCCGCTGCTGATCGTCGGCTGCCGCTGGTACTTCCGGCGAGCGCCGTCGGCCTACCGTTCCGAGGCCGCCGGTTACGCCGCCGTGGCCGCCGCGCTCGCCGAGACCGTGGACGCCGGGCGCACCGTCGAGGCCCACCGCCTGGGCGAGCGCCGCGTCGCGCTGTCGGAGCGCCGGATCCGGGAGTGGACGGCATGGGAGCGGTACACGCTCTGGCTGCGGTCGGTGCTCTTCCCCGTCATCAACACCACCCACGTGACCGTACTCGCGTCGGTCCTGATGATCGGCGGCGCGTTCGCCCTGCACGGGTGGATCGACGTCGGACAGCTGACCACCGGCGCGCTGATCGCCCAGATGCTGGTCGACCCGGTGGGCATGATCCTGCGCTGGTACGACGAGCTGCAGGTGGCCCAGGTGTCGCTGGCCCGGCTCGTCGGGGTCCGGGACATCGAACCGGACGCCGGGGATCCGAGCGTGGCTCCCGACGGCCGGCATGTGCACGCCGAACGGGTGCACTTCGGCTACCTGGAGGGCGTGGACGTCCTGCGCAAGGTGTCCCTGGAGGTGGCTCCCGGCACCCGGCTGGCCCTGGTCGGCCCGTCGGGCGCGGGCAAGTCCACCCTCGGCCGGCTGCTCGCCGGGATCTACGCGCCCCGGGACGGCCGGATCACCCTGGGCGGCACCGAGCTGTCCCGGATGCCCGCCGAGCACGTCCGCTCCCACGTGGCCCTGGTCAACCAGGAACACCATGTCTTCGTGGGCTCCCTGCGCGACAACCTGCGGCTCGCGCGGACCGGTGCGGTCGACGCCGAGCTGTGGGCGGCGCTGGGCGCGGTCGACGCCGACGGCTGGGCCCGGGCGCTGGAGGACGGCCTGGACACCGAGGTCGGCTCGGGCGGGCTTGCCCTCACCCCGGCCCAGGCCCAGCAGATCGCGCTGGCCCGCCTGGTGCTGGCCGACCCGCACACACTGGTCCTGGACGAGGCGACCTCCCTGCTCGACCCGCGCGCCGCCCGCAACCTGGAACGCTCTCTGGCCCGGGTCCTCGACGGCCGCACCGTCGTGGCCATCGCCCACCGGCTGCACACGGCCCACGACGCCGACGTCATCGCCGTCGTCGAGAACGGCCGGATCAGCGAGCTGGGCAGCCACGACGAGCTGGTCGCGGCGGACGGGGCGTATGCGGCGCTGTGGAGGTCGTGGCACGGCTGAGCACCTCGTCGTGCCGGGCGGCGTGCGCCTCCTCGAAGGGCGGCCACGTCCGTGGCGTTGCGCAGTAGTGAACCGGGGTGGAAGGCTGGAATCAGGCACCGGCTCGGGGAACGCCCGGGAACCAGTGGTCCGGGCGGCGTCAGTGCTCCGTGGCGGCGGCCCGGCACGGGTCCCGTGAGAACGGGCCCGTCCCACCCCCTGGAGGTACCCGTGAACAGCTCCGACGGCTGGGGAGACGACGTCTACCAGCCGGACCAGGACGAGCAGAGGGAGGACACGGGGCTGCTCGACGCCGAGGACACCCTGGAGAACGACGGCGTCGAGGATCCCCTGGACCGGGGCTGGTCCCCTCCCGAGCGGCCCTGGGCCGTCGAGCACCTCGGGGTGACGGCGGCCGAGCGGCAGCGGGGCGAGACGCTGGACCAGCGGCTCTCCGAGGAACTGCCGGACGCCGCCGCCCCGGACGGTGACGGCCTCGGGGACTGCGCGGGCACCGACGGGGAACTCCTGGACAACGAGGTCGGCGCCGAGCGCTCCGGCCGGCTCGTGGCACCCGACGAGGGCGCCCACGAGGACGAGGAGGAAGCGCTGGTCGCCATGGACGTGGGCATCGACGGCGCCGCCGCGTCGGCCGAGGAGGCCGCCGTGCACATCGTCGACGAGGACACCCTGTCCGGCTGATCGCAGGACGGCCCGAGTCGCTCGAGGAGCATCCATGCCGCAGGACAAGCACCCCGACTACCACCCCGTCGTCTTCCGCGACCGCGCCGCCGGATACGCGTTCCTCACCCGGTCCACCGCGACCAGCGAGCAGACCATCGAGTGGGACGACGGCGAGACCTACCCGGTCGTGGACGTGGAGATCTCCTCGGAGAGCCACCCCTTCTACACGGGCAAGGCCCGCACGGTGGACTCGGAGGGCCGGGTCGCCGCGTTCGAGCGGCGCTACGGCGGCGGCTGAGGCGCCTTCCGAAGGCCGCGCTCGGATGCAGGACGAGCGCGCGTCCCGGGCCCTCAGATGAAGTTGAGCGCCGCCGCGCAGCCCACTCCGCCGAGCAGCATGAACACCGGCATCAGCACCTTGAGCTCGATCCAGCTGCCGGCCCGGAAGCGCATGGCCTTCGGTGGCCCGATCGGGTACCAGCGCTTGCGCCCGACCGGGATGGGCCACAGGATCGGGCAGCCGGACACGGTGAGCGCGTCCCCGATGTCGTGCACGATCGCGCCCAGCACCACCGGCAGCCCCAGCCACAGGTACTCCTGGCCCGGTGCCGTGAACAGCCAGTCCGCGCCGTTGCCCGGCTGGTCCAGTATGCCCGCCAGGATCCACGCCGTGGTCGCGGCCAGCAGCCACACCAGGACCTCGCTGCTGGAGCCGCGCGTCGCCCGCCACAGCAGGCCCTCGATGGCCAGGACCATGTGCACGAAGAGCACCGCGAGCACGCCCCAGCGGTCGCTGGTGATCGCCACGACCGAGGTGCCCGCACCGATCAGGACCGCCCACAGCCAGGTGTGCGTCAGCGTGCGGTGCCCGCCGGAGCGGCGCGGGTCGCCCTGCTTCTTGGTGGCCTTGTAGACGGCGTACGACAGCTTGTCGACGATCTCGCACAGCCAGCGCGACACCGGTCCGAAGGACCGGGAGATGGTGGCCGCCTTGTGGTCGAGGTCCGGGGCGAGGGCGGCTCCGGCGCAGATCAGGGCGCCGACGAGGAGGACCGGCCAGGGCATCGGGTGCCCGGCCGCCGCGGCGGCCGCACCGACGCCGAGCCAGGCGGCGGCCCCCGACAGTGAGTGTGCTGGTCCCATCATGGCCGTGGCCCGCCTCATTCCTCATGTACCGCTGTCCAGTTGGCCGGGCGCGCTGGCGTCCCGTCGGCGCCCCAGCGTAGCGTTCGTGATCTTCGGGCCCGCAGCCGATTCCCGTATCGGGCATCGGGCCGGGCAAGATGGGGGCGTGACCCTCATCGATCAGCTGCCGCGGACCCCCGACCCCGACGCCCTGTACGAAGCCTTCGAGTCGTGGGCCGGTGAGCGGGGTCTCACGCTCTACCCCCACCAGGAGGAGGCGCTGATCGAGGTGGTCTCCGGCGCCAACGTGATCGTGTCGACGCCCACCGGCTCCGGCAAGAGCATGATCGCGGCGGGTGCGCACTTCGCGGCCCTCGCCCGTGACGAGGTCACCTTCTACACCGCCCCGATCAAGGCCCTGGTGTCGGAGAAGTTCTTCGAGCTGTGCAAGATCTTCGGCACCGAGAACGTCGGCATGCTGACCGGCGACGCGTCGGTCAACGCCGACGCTCCCGTGATCTGCTGCACCGCCGAGGTGCTGGCGTCGATCGCGCTGCGCGACGGCAAGGACGCCGATGTCGGCCAGGTCGTGATGGACGAGTTCCACTTCTACGCCGAGGGCGACCGCGGCTGGGCCTGGCAGATCCCGATCCTGGAGCTGCCGCAGGCCCAGTTCGTGCTGATGTCGGCGACGCTCGGCGACGTCTCCTTCTTCGAGAAGGACCTCGCCCGCCGCACCGGTCGCCCGACCGCGGTGGTCCGCTCGGCGACCCGCCCCGTGCCGCTGTCCTACGAATACCGGTACACGCCGCTCACCGAGACCCTCACCGATCTGCTGTCCGCCCGGCAGGCGCCCGTCTACATCGTGCACTTCACGCAGGCGCAGGCCGTGGAGCGTGCGCAGGCCCTGATGAGCATCAACATGTGCTCGAAGGAGGAGAAGGAGCAGATCGCCGAGCTGATCGGCAACTTCCGCTTCACCACCAAGTTCGGCCGCAACCTCTCCCGTTACGTCCGGCACGGCATCGGCGTCCACCACGCCGGCATGCTGCCCAAGTACCGCCGCCTGGTGGAGAAGCTCGCGCAGGCCGGTCTGCTGAAGGTCATCTGCGGCACCGACACACTCGGCGTGGGCGTCAACGTCCCCATCCGCACCGTGCTGTTCACGGCCCTCACCAAGTACGACGGCACCCGTGTACGCACCCTGCGCGCCCGGGAGTTCCACCAGATCGCGGGCCGGGCCGGACGGGCCGGGTACGACACGGAGGGCTTCGTCGTCGCGCAGGCGCCCGAGCACGTCGTCGAGAACGAGAAGGCCCTCGCCAAGGCGGGCGACGACCCCAAGAAGCGCCGCAAGGTCGTCCGCAAGAAGGCGCCCGAGGGCTTCGTCGCCTGGTCGGAGCAGACCTTCGAGAAGCTCATCGGCTCCGAGCCGGAGCCGCTGACGTCCCGCTTCCGTGTGACGCACACGATGCTGCTGTCGGTGATCGCCCGCCCCGGCAACGCCTTCGAGGCGATGAGGCGGCTGCTGGAGGACAACCACGAGCCGCGCAAGCAGCAGTTGCGGCACATCCGCCGGGCCATCGCGATCTACCGCTCGCTGCTGGACGGCGGCATCGTCGAGAAGCTCGACCAGCCGGACGCCGAGGGCCGCATCGTCCGCCTCACGGTCGATCTCCAGCAGGACTTCGCCCTCAACCAGCCGCTGTCCACCTTCGCGCTCGCCGCGTTCGAGCTGCTCGACCCCGAGTCCCCGTCGTACGCCCTCGACATGGTGTCCGTCGTGGAGTCCACGCTCGACGACCCGAGGCAGATCCTCGCCGCCCAGCAGAACAAGGCGCGGGGCGAGGCCGTGGCCCTGATGAAGGCGGACGGCGTCGAGTACGAGGAGCGCATGGAGCGTCTCCAGGACATCACGTACCCGAAGCCGCTGGAGGAGCTGCTCTTCCATGCCTACGACACGTACCGCAAGAGCCACCCCTGGGTCGGCGACCATCCGCTGTCGCCGAAGTCCGTGATCCGCGACATGTACGAACGGGCGCTGTCGTTCACCGAGTTGGTGTCCCACTACGAGCTGGCCCGAACCGAGGGCATCGTGCTGCGCTATCTCGCCAGCGCCTTCAAGGCCCTCGACCACACCGTCCCGGACGACCTCAAGTCCGAGGACCTCCAGGACCTGATCGCCTGGCTGGGCGAGATGGTGCGCCAGGTCGACTCCAGCCTGCTGGACGAGTGGGAGCAGCTGGCCAACCCGGCGGAGATGACGGCCGAGGAGGCCCAGGAGAAGGCCGACGAGGTCAAGCCGGTCACCGCCAACGCGCGCGCCTTCCGTGTCCTGGTCCGCAACGCCATGTTCCGCCGCGTGGAGCTGGCCGCACTCGACCAGGTCGGCGAACTGGGAGACATGGACGGGGAGTCGGGCTGGGACGCCGACGCGTGGGGTGAGGCGATGGACAAGTACTGGGACGAGTACGAGGATCTCGGCACCGGCCCCGACGCCCGCGGCCCCAAGCTGCTGCTCATCGAGGAGGAGCCGGAGAACGCCCTGTGGCGGGTCCGGCAGATCTTCCACGACCCGAACGGCGACCACGACTGGGGCATCAGCGCGGAAGTCGACCTCACGGCCTCGGACGCGGAGGGCCGCGCGGTGGTCCGCGTCACCGACGTCGGCCAGCTGTGACGGGCCGGGCAGCAGCGAGCACAGGAGAATCCCACCCATGACGTCCAACCCGGCCGAGAGGCTCGTCGACCTGCTCGACCTGGAGCAGATCGAGGTCAACATCTTCCGCGGCCGCAGCCCGCAGGAGTCCCTGCAGCGGGTCTTCGGCGGTCAGGTGGCGGGGCAGGCGCTGGTCGCCGCCGGCCGCACCACCGAGGGTGACCGTCCGGTGCACTCGCTGCACGCGTACTTCCTGCGCCCGGGCCGGCCGGGCGTGCCGATCGTCTACCAGGTCGAGCACGTGCGCGACGGGCGGTCGTTCACCACCCGCCGGGTCACGGCCGTGCAGCAGGGCCGCACGATCTTCAACCTCACCGCCTCCTTCCACAAGCCGGAGGAGGGCAGCTTCGAGCACCAGTTGCCGCCGGCCCGCGAGGTGCCGGACCCGGAGTCCCTGCCCACCGTCACGGACGAGATCCGCGAGCACCTGGGCGCACTTCCCGAACAGCTGGAGCGGATGGCCCGCCGCCAGCCCTTCGACATCCGCTACGTGGACCGGCTGCGCTGGACCGTCGAGGAGGCCCGCGACGCCGAGCCGCGCAGCGCCGTGTGGATGCGCGCGGTCGGGCCGCTCGGCGACGATCCGCTCGTGCACACCTGCGCCCTCACCTACGCCAGCGACATGACCCTCCTGGACGCCGTCCGCATCCCGGTCGAGCCGCTGTGGGGCCCGCGCGGCTTCGACATGGCGTCGCTGGACCACGCCATGTGGTTCCACCGTCCGTTCCGCGCGGACGACTGGCTCCTCTACGACCAGGAGTCGCCGATCGCGGTCGGCGGCCGTGGCCTGGCCCGGGGCCGGATCTACGACCGTGAGGGCCGTCTCGTGGTGTCCGTGGTGCAGGAGGGGCTTTTCCGGAAGCTGGGCTGACCTTCGCGGATGAGGGCCCCGCCCGTCGGGTTTCCGATCGCGCCCCCGACCGGATCCGGCGACCATGGCAGGAGCAGGCACCGCCGGCCTCGCACGCCCGCCGATCCGGGAGGTGGCCACGCTGCACACCGTGCTCCCCGTCGTGTTCGCGGTCTGCGCCGCCTTCAGCAACGCGGTCGCGACCGTGCTGCAACGCAAGGCGGCGCTCACCGTGCCCGCCTCCCAGGGGTTGCGGGCCGGGCTGATCGTCGATCTGCTGCGCCGGCCGGTGTGGCTGGCCGGCATGCTCGCGGTGATCGGCGCCGCCGTCTGCCAGGCGCTGGCGCTGGCCACCGGGCCGCTGACCATCGTGCAGCCGCTGTTCGTGCTGGAGCTGCCGCTCACCCTCATCGTCGCCTCCGTGCTGATGCGCCGGCACCTGCCGTGGAGGGGCTGGCTGGCCGTCACGGTGGTGGTGGCCGGTCTGGCGGTCGCGCTCGCGGCCGCCTCCCCCGCCGGCAACCGCACCCATGTGGCCCTGGACCGCTGGATTCCCGCGCTCGCCGTGTGCGCGGGAGCGGTCGCCGCGCTCGCCGTCGCGGCCCTCCGGCGGCCCGCGGGCCGGGCCCGGGCGGCCTGCCTGGGTGCCGCGACGGCGATCAGCTACGCGGTGACCGCGGCGCTGATGAAGGCCGCCACCCACATCCTCGACGATCAGGGCCTCGTGGGCTTCCTCACCGCCTGGCAGACGTACGCCTTCGCCGCCACCGGTGTGTGCGCGCTGTTCCTGCTGGAGAACGCCATGCAGGCCGGCCCCCTGGTCGCCTCGCAGCCCGCGCTCACCCTGGGCGACGCCCTGGTGAGCCTCGCCCTCGGCATCACCCTGTACGAGGAGACCATCCGATCCGGGTGGTGGCTGCTGCCCCAGCTGATCGGCGTCGCGCTGATCGCCGCGGGGGTGCTCACGCTGGCGCGTATTCCGTTCACACAGTCGCTGGTGGCTCCGGACGAGGAACGGGCAACCGCGGCGGCACCCTGAGCATCGTGCACCGGGACCCGAAACCTGACCGGCGTGTTGGAGGAGGAGGTGCTCGTCGGCCGGCGACACGCTCACCACCGGGGCGTCGGTCGGCCGGCGAAGCGCGTGGATGTCTCCGCCGGCCGGGCACGCGCAAATCGGCCTCTTCCCCGGAGGGGAGTCAGCCCGTCGCTTTGATCCGCCGCCCCGCGGTCACGGCCGCGCCCGCCAGCGCTGTCGCCAGGGCGGCCCTGCGCAGCGCGGTGCGCCGTCGCCCGCCCCAGCCGCCGTGCACCGCGCCCTCGCCGGGTGCCGGTACGTGCAGCGCGCCGTGCGTGGCGGGGGCGTCCTCGTCGTGGTCCAGGTGGGTCCTGTCGGTCTGCCGGGCCATGGCCCGCTCCGAGAGCGCGGGCGCCATCCGGGCCTGACGGACCAGCGCGCGGCCCGCCGGGCCGACCACGACCTCGCGGCGCGGGCGGCGGACGAGCGCCACTACCGCGTCGGCGACGCGCTCAGGCGTGTAGACGGGCGGCATGGCCACGACCTTGTGCCCGGTGTAGTTGGCCGCCTGCTGGAAGTGCGGCGTGTCGATGGTCGCGGGCAGCACCGTGCAGACGTCGATGCCCTTCACGCCTTCCACACGCAACTGCTGGCGCAGACCGGAGCCGAGCGCCCGGACGGCGTGCTTGGACATGCCGTAAGGGTGGCTGTAGGGCTGGGCTACGGCCCCCACGATGGACGAGATGTTGATCAGCGTGCCCGAGCCCTGCTCCCGCATCACGGGCAGCGCCGCCCGGGTGCCGTACACGCACCCCATGACGTTCACGTCCAGCACCTTGCGGAAGTCCTCCAGCGGCACGTCCTCGAAACGGCCGAAGGCGTTGACCGCTGCGTTGTTGACCCAGACGTCGATCCGGCCGAACTCCCGCACCGCGCGCCGCGCCAGGTCCTCGACCGCCTTGACGTCGCTCACGTCGGTCGGCACGACCAGCCTCCGCGCCCGCCGGTGCTTCGCACACTCCTCGGCCGCCGTCCGCAGCGCCTCCTCACGCCGCGCCGCCAGCACAACGGCGCAGCCCTTGCTGGCGAACGCCTCCGCCGTGGCCCGTCCGATGCCGCTGGACGCCCCGGTCACCACCACCACGTGATCCCGCAGTCGCATCCCGCACCTCCTCACCTCTGCACGGGCCGGGCGCCTGGTGCCCGCCTCCGCGGCAGGCCGGGTACCCGCACCGCGCGCGACGGCACGGGCGAGGAGAGCGGGTGCATTTCCCGACGTGCCCCGTGAGCAGGGGCGGCGCCTTGTGGTGGGTGTGCCGCGCAGGTCGGCCCAGGACGTCGAGGATGCCTTTTCATCGTCTTCGACGCGACCTCTCGACGGGCTGTGAGTTCCTCGTGAGCGGCGCCGTCTCGCCGGGACGCCCGGACGGTGGGGCCGAGACGGTCGGCAGCCGGGCGGCCCACCCGACGCGCTCCGGCCGGGTCACCGGTCCGGCTGGCACCGGGGGCACCACACCGTCCCCCGCCCGGCCATCCGCGACCTGCGCAGCCCGGCCCCGCACCGCGGGCACCTCGGGTCACGATCGTCCCGGTGGCCGGTGAGCCAGGAGTCACGCGGTGGTACGCAGCCGGCGGTGACCGACGAGCGCAGGGTGCGGCGCATCTCGCTGTACAGGCGACGGCGGTCCTCCGGGGTGAGATCACGGGCCCCCTGGTCAGGGCGCAGCCGGGCCCGCCACAGGATCTCGTCGGCGAGCAGATTGCCGAGCCCGGCGAGCACGGACTGGTCGGTGAGGGCCGTCTTGAGCTGCCCCCGGCGGGACGAGAGTGCCTCCTCGAACTCCGCACGGTCCACCGTCAGCGCATCGGGCCCCTGCCTCCGCAGCAGCCGGTCGACGTCGGACTCGTCGTGGGCCAGCCACAGTCCCTGCAGTTTGCGCTGGTCACGGAAGCGCAGCTGGCGGCCGCCGCCCAGGGTGAACAGGACGCGGTCGTGCGTTTCGACAGGATCATCGGCATGTCCGCAGACCAGCCGCCCGGTCATGCCGAAGTGCAGGACGAGGATGGGACCGCCGGTACGGGCGAGCAGCCACTTGCCGTGCCGCTCCGGCGGGCCGAACCGCCGCCCTTCGAGCGCGTCCCTCAGCCTCCGCGCGTCGACGCCGTGCAGGACGCCCGGGTCCCGCACGTCGACCCGGCGAATGACGCGTCCCTTCGCGCAGGACTCGAGCACCTGCCGGAAGCCTTCGACGTCGGGAAGCTCGGGCACGACCGGCGCGTCAGGTTTCCTGCAGGACGGAGAGCACGTTCCCCGCCGGGTCGGTGAACCAGGCGATCAGCGGGCCGCCGCCGCGGAAGATGCCCTTGTCGTCCGTCTTGAGGTGGTCGTAGCGCTCGAAACGCACCCCTTTCCTGCCCAGCTCGTCGACCGCGGCCTCGATGTCGTCGACCGGGAAGTTGAGGATGGTGAACGTCGCCGGCGTGTGGTCCGGCTTGGGGTAGACCAGGGTGTCCCGGTCACCCGCGATGTGCAGGATCAGCAGCCCGTTCTCCTCCGACACCCGGAGCCCGAGCGTGTCGGCGTAGAACGCCTTGGCCGCGTCGATGTCGTCCACCGAGAATCCGCTGAACGCCTTCGTCGTACCGAACATGGTCGCCTCCCGGACACAGTCTCCTCAGGGGCTGACCCCGGCGCATCCGGAAAGTCATCGGTCGACGGGCCGCCCGGCGGTGGCGCGGTGCCGCCGGGTCACCCGGCCGGGCGCCCGCCTCTGCGGCGGAACCAGCCCAGCAGGCCGTGGGGAGGGCAGCCTGAGAGCGCGGGCCGCTTCGCCACCGGGGCGGGCGGTGAGGCGGGGGATTCTGATGCTGTTGCCGGGGTCCGGGGTGAGACGAGTGGCCTTGAACGTGGTCGCGGCGCGGGGGGCGACGTGGGGGGCGTTGATGATGATGGGGGTGTCGGGGCAGGTGCCTTGGTCACGGGGTCGTGCCGGCGGGCCGTCTCCATCGTGTGGGTCAGGTCCGCGCGGAACCAGGCCACCTCGTCCGGTTCACTCGCCGTCATCAGCGTCACGGCCAGCTCGGCGGTGGGTGAGCCAGGGGTGCCGTGCACCGGGAGCCGGGGGCGGCAGCGGGCCAGGCGGGCTCGCTCGCCGGGGTCCTGGACGACGTGCGCCACATCGGCCGGGCCGAGGAGGGAGGCGACCGCCGCCGCGTGCGCCCACGGGTCGTCGCCGGCCTGCCGCGTCAGGAACCCGACGTGACGCCCCCGCCAGTTGCGGGGCCGCCGGTCCATTCCGGCCTTCAGCCCTTCCCGGATCTCCATGGGTGTGCGGCGGGCGGTCAGCAGCTCGGCGTTGCTCCTCTCGGCCGCGAACTGCCGCAGTTCTTCGGCCAGATACAGCCAGACGACGGTCCGGTAGCGGTTCAGGTAGAACGTCACCGGAACCAGCAGGCCATAGCGCGCGAGGCTGGTGAACCTGGTGGGCGCCACCCCCAGGAGCTCGGCGCCCTGCGTGGTGCCGACGGTCGCGACGCGTTCGCGCAGGGCGCCCGGGAAGCCGTCCCCGGAGCGCAACCGGTCGATCTCGGCCCGGGCCACATGCCTGCCCCCGCCCCCTTCGTCGGGAACGGTCCGGATGAGCCCCAGGTTCACCGCGAGGTCGAACTCGCGCCGCTTGAGTTCCAGTTCACGCGCGGCCCGGCTCGGGACACAGGTGGTGCGATCGGATGCCGTGCTGGTGCGGGCCATGGTCGGTCTCCCCCGTGGAGTCAGCGGCTCACGCCGAGTGCGATCGCCGTGTGCGGCGGCCGTATGCGATGGCCGTGAAAAAACCGTAGCCGCTTCGACGAATCTCGTGGCGAGCCTGTGGATAACTCCACGGGGGATGACGAACGTGCAGGTCAGAGGTCTGTGATCGGTTTTGGTTCGGGCTGGCGCGCATCGACGTCGAGACGCTCGCCCACCCGGTTGACCAGCAGTGTCATCTCGTAGGCGATCAGGCCGATGTCGGCCTCCGCACCGCTGAGGACGCACAGACAACTGCCCGTGCCGGCCGCAGTGACGAACAGCACCGCGTCGTCGAACTCGATCATCGTCTGGCGTACGCTGCCCGCGCCGAAGTGCCGTCCGGAGCCCTTGGCCAGGCTGTGCAGCCCGGACGACACGGCCGCGAGGTGCTCGGCGTCCTCGCGGCGCAGTCCGGTGCTCGCGCCGGTCACCAGGCCGTCGTTGGACAGGACCAGTGCGTGCCGTACTTCGTGGACGCGCTCGGTCAAATCGTCCAGCAGCCAGTCGAGTCCCTGGTTCTGCGCCATCTTCCGGTCTCCCCGTTTTCTCCCCGTGCGAATGTCCTCCTGGCCGGAGGATCTCCTTGTCAGCCTTCCCCACGACCGCGGTCGGGGCAAGGAGGATGGGAGCCATGGCAGAGAAGATGACCGACGCGCAATGGCGGGACTTCGTTTCCCACGGAACCCGCACCGCGAAGCTCTCCACGGTCCGGGCCGACGGCAGTCCGCACGTGGTTCCGATCTGGTTCCTTCTGGACGGCGACGAGGTGGTGTTCAACACCGGCAAGGACAGCGTGAAGGGGCGCAACATCGTCCGGGACGGCCGGATCGCCCTGTGCGTGGACGACGACCGGCCGCCGTACTCCTTCGTGGTGCTGCGAGGCCGGGCCCGCGTCTCGGAGGACCTCGACGAGATACGGCGCTGGGCGACCAGGATCGGTGCCCGGTACATGGGCGAGGAGCGCGCCCAGGAGTTCGGTGCGCGCAACGGCGTCCCCGGCGAACTCCTCGTCCGTGTCACCGTCGACAGGGTGCTGGCGGAGCGGGACGTCGCGAACTGACGGCGGGAAAGCCCCTGGTCCCGCGTTCAGCCGACCGAGTCGAGCAGCCGGGCGGTGTGCATCCGCCCGGCGTACTCGACGAGCCGGATCAGCACCTCCTTTCCCGAGTCGCGGTCACGGGCGTCGCACAGCACCACGGGTGTGCCCCTGTCGAGGTCGAGTGCGCGCGAGACGTCCGGGGCACCGTGCCGCCGGGCGCCCGCGAAGCAGTTGACGGCCACGACGAACGGGATGCGCCGGTGCTCGAAGTAGTCGACCGCGGGGAAGCAGTCCTCCAGGCGGCGGGTGTCCGCGAGGACCACCGCACCGAGCGCCCCCTGCGACAACTCGTCCCACAGGAACCAGAAGCGGTCCTGGCCCGGCGTGCCGAACAGGTACAGGGAGAGGCCGGACCGGATGGTGATGCGTCCGAAGTCCATGGCGACGGTCGTGGTGGTCTTGTGGTCCACGCCGTCGGTGTCGTCCACCGACTGCCCCGCTTCGCTGAGGAGTTCCTCGGTGCGCAGCGGCCGGATCTCGCTGACGGCGCCCACCAGGGTGGTCTTGCCCACGCCGAATCCGCCGGCGACCAGAATCTTCAACGCCAGCGCGGCGGTCTCGCCGTCCGGAGCGTCGGAGTGCTCGGAGACCATTGATCACTTCTCTCAGGAGTGCCGGGTGTCGGGTGTCGGGGGGTGCCCGCTGTGCGCCGAGCCGGGAGTGCCCCGGTGTCGGGAGTGCGTGGGTGAGCGCTTTGTGTCGGTGCGTCGGGGCTACAGCGCTCTCAGCCCCTCGATCACCTCGCGCAGGATGCGTTCGTCGGGCAGCTGCGCCGGTGGGACGGGGCGGCTGACGGTGACACAGCCGAGTTCGAGAAGATCTCCGAGGAGGACCCTGACCACACCGACGGGCAGATCCGCACCTGCGGCGAGTTCGGCGACCGACTGGGTCTCCGGGCGGCACAGGTCGATGAGGTTGCGGTGTTCCGGGCCGAGCGGGGCGTCTTCCGGTCCGGGTGCCCCCGGGTCCAGTGTGACCAGGGCGATCAGGTCGAACCGTACGCCGGTGGGGCCGGGCCGGGTGCGTCCGCCCGTTATGGCGTAGGGGCGGACGAGCGGGCCCGCCTCGTTGTCGTACCAGTGGCTGTCCTGCTCGCGCGGGATGCCCGTCATGTCCTCGGTCATCTGCACGGACCGTTCTCCCGGTTCATCCGGCTGCGGGTGGCCGCGCGGCCGTGCGGGGCGCCGTGCCGAGGTGCTCGCCGACGCGTTTGACCAGGCGGGCCATCTCGTAGGCCACGAGGCCGATGTCGGCGGTGGCGGCGGTGAGGAGGGCGAGGCAGGAGCCGTCGCCCGCGGCGGCCACGAACAGGAAGCCCTCGTCCATCTCCACCATGGTCTGGCGCACTCCGCCGGCGCCGAAGTGCCGTCCCGCGCCCTTGGCGAGGCTGTGGAAGCCCGAGGCGACCGCGGCGAGGTGCTCGGCGTCCTCGCGGAGCAGGCCGGAGGAGGCACCCACGGCGAGGCCGTCGTTGGACAGCACCACGGCGTGCCGGATGTCGCTCACGCGGAGCACCAGATCGTCCAGCAGCCAGTCGAGTTCGCCCGATCGCCGGGCGGACTGTGTGCTCGGGTCCTGGATCATGCGGGGTCTCCTTCACTGCTGTCGCTGCCCGTCGCGGGGCCGGGAGTGGTAACGCGGCCGGGTCGCCTGCCGCCGCCGCGCGCCCATCCGTCGCGGTAGGCGGCCATGCGGTCGCGTACGAGTTCCGGCGTTCGCTCGTCGTCCGGGGCGGCGGGCACGGGTTGCTGATCGGGGCGCTTGTCGCGCAGTTGGGGAGCGAGGCTGGCCTGGCGTACGCGGCGCGGGAGGTCGTCGGAGTCTTCGGGCTGCTGCGGTGGGCGGTGCAGTCGCAAGGTGGCGACTCCTGGGGGTGGGGCCTGGCTCGGGGTCTCCAGGTGACGTGGGCCGTCCGCGTGACCTGAGGTTTCCGCGTGCCGCGAAGTCTCCGCGCGAGGGGAGAGATCCGCGTGAGGCGAGGTCTCGGGCTCCGCGGCGGATGGCACGGGGGCCACGAGGGCGCGCCGGTCGCTTCGGTCGCTCCGGGCCTGGACGGCCTCCTGGAGCGGGGTGTCGTCGGGCACGCGCGCGTAGGCGCGTGCCTCGGGCTGCCGCGCGGGTTCCACCGCTTGAGGGGAGCGGGGTGCCGCGCCCGTGTGGAGGAGGGCTGTGGGCAGCAGGACGACCGCTGTGGTGCCGCCGTACGGGGAGGTCTTCAGGTGGACCTTCACCTCGTGCCGGGCGGCGAGCCTGCTGACCACGAACAGGCCGAGCCGGTCGCTGTCGAACAGGTCGAGCGCCTCGGACTGGGCGATACGGCGGTTGGCTTCGGCGAGGGTCTCCTTGCCCATGCCGAGGCCGCGGTCCTCGACCTCGACGGCGTAGCCGTTCCCGACGGGTTCGCCGGTGACGCGCACACGCGTGTGGGGCGGGGAGAACTGGGCGGCGTTCTCGATGATCTCGGCCAGCAGATGGGTGAGGTCGGCGACGGCCGCGCCGACGACGGCCGCCTCGGGGAGTTGCCGTACCTCCACGCGCGCGTAGTCCTCCACTTCGGAGACGGCCGCGCGGACCACGTTCGTCAGGGAGACCGGCATGCGCCAGGCCCGGCCCGGGGCGGCCCCGGAGAGGATGATCAGGCTCTCCGCGTGGCGCCGCATACGGGTGGTGAGGTGGTCGAGGCGGAAGAGGTCGCTCAGCTCGTTCGGATCGTCGGAGCGGCGTTCCATGCTGTCGAGGAGGGCCAGCTGGCGGTGGACGAGGATCTGGCTGCGGCGGGCGAGGTTGACGAAGACGCCGGAGATTCCGCTGGCGAGTTCGGCGCGTTCCACGGCGGCCCGCAGCGCTGCGCGGTGCACGGTGGTGAGGGCCTCGGCGACCTGCCCCGTCTCGTCCTCCGCGGGCGCTTTCGGCGGGGCCTCGGCGCGGATGTCGATCTCCTCGCCCGCGCGCAGTCTGCGCATGGCGTCGGGCAGTTTGCGCCGGGCGATCTCCAGCGCGCTGTTGCGCAGGCCTTCCAGTTCCACCACGAGGCCGCGGCCGATGCGCACGGAGATGACGAGCGAGGCGGCGACGGCGGCGAGGCCGAGCAGGACGGCGGCGCCGGCCGGGGTGAGCAGGCCCCGGGTGAACGGGTCGGCCCGCTCGGCGACTCCGCGTGCAGCGTCCTCCTCGATGGTGCGCATGCCGTTCTGCACGCGCGCGTGTGCCGTGTTCCAGGTGCTCTCGGGTGCCGCTCCGACCGCCTTCGCGCCGGGCCCGCGGGTGAGGACGGCGTTCTCGGCGTCGCCCAGGCCGGCGTAGGCGCTGCTGTCGGCGAGGGCCTCCCACGCGGAGCGTTCGACGCCGCTCAGGTCCGCGACGGCCGACTCGCTGAGCGTACGGCGCAGGCCGACGGCGCCGGTGAAGAGCCGCAGCCGCTCCCCCGTCAGGGTGCCGTCCAGGCGGGCGCTCGCCAGCAGCGCGTCCTCCTGGGCCAACGCCTCGCCCGCGCGGGCCAGTTCCAGCAGTACGCGCGCGTCGGATCCGAGGTCGGCGTCCCGGATGCCGGTCAGGGCGCCTTCGACGCCGAAGGCGGCCGAGATGGTCCGGGTGTAGCGGTCGTAGGTCTCGGCCCAGCCGGTGCGCCGGTCCCGGACCGCGGTGCGCAGCGGCCGCAGTTGCCCGGCACCGGAGACGAACGTCTTCAGCCGCCGGGCGACTCCGGTGGGCAGATCCCCGCTGTCGGCGACGGTGGTGCCCTGTCCGAGCCGTAGTTTCGCGACGGCCCGGTCGGTGCGCCGGGCGAGCTCGTCCAGTTCGTCGGTCCGGACGGCGGACGGGTCGGTGGCGTGACGTACGGCGGCGGCGCGTTCGGCCTGGAGAGCGGTGACGGCGGCGGAGACGGGGGCGCGGACCGTGGCGTCGACGCGCTGGACCTGCCGGAGCCTGGAGATGTCCTGGGCGGTGGTGACGGTGGCGTATCCCCACAGGGCCAGGAGGGAGACGACCGGAACCATCAGCAGGCAGACGATCTTGGCGCGTACGGTGCGGGGCCGTATGTGCCAGCGCTCCGCGCGTGCGGGCACCTCGTCCGGCGCGGCGCCCGAGGGCGTGTCGGGGCCCTCGTCGGCCGGTGGTCCGGCGTGCGCGCGGCGTCCGCGCGCGGGAGGGGACGGCGCCTCGGCGCCGGCTGTGGGGGTCCTACGGGGTGTGCGCATGGACTCCTCGCTCGGGAGTGGGTCGGAGGCTGAGGGCCGGCGTCCTGGCAGGGGCGGCCATGGAGCTCGGAGCGCGTGGCCCGGCCGGGAAACGGGCTGCCCATGCCGTGGGTGCGCCACCGCCACCCGGTCCGTTGAGACGGCCCCTCCTTGTCCGCCGGGCGCGCTCGCCGCGAGGCGAGCCCTGTCCCCCGGGCCTCGGCAGCGGTCCGCGGTCTCGGGCGTGCCTAGTGGCTAGGGGGCGGCACCCTGGACCGGGCGCTGAGCCGAGGCGGACGCGGCGCGCTCCCCCGCCGTCGGCGACAGCGCGACGAAGGCCGACGTCAGGAAGAGGTAGGAGCCGAGGCCGACGGCGAGGGGGAAGATGAACTGCATCGCCGAGGCCCCGGGCAGCGCCTCCCCGGAGGGCGTGACGCGCACGCCCACCGCGAACATCCCGGTGTAGTGCATGCTGCTGACGGCGGCGCCCATGATCAGGGAGGCGATGGTGACCGCCACGGGCGACTTGATGTTGAGGGCCGCCCACAGGGCCGCCGTGGCGGCGACGACGGCGATCAGCACGGAGAGTGCGACGAGCAGCGGGTCGTAGCTCACGTCGCCGTGCAGCCGGACGGCCGCCATGCCCAGGTAGTGCATGCTCGCGACGCCGAGGCCCGTGGTGAGCCCGCCGACGAGCAGGGCGCGGCCGCGGTCCTTGCTGTAGCCGACGGCGAAGACGCCTGCGCAGACCACGACCATGGCGACGAGCAGGCTCAGCAGCGTGAGCGGCACGTCGTAGCGGATGTCGGTGCCGGTGACGCCGAAACCGAGCATGGCCACGAAGTGCATGGTCCAGATGCCGGTGCCGATCGCCGAGGCGGCGGTGAGGAGCCAGTTGCGGCGCGAACGCCCGGTGGTGGCGAGCGCGCGGACGGTGCAGCGCAGACCGAGCGCGGCGCCTATGCAGGCCATCACGTACGACAGTGCGGGGGTCAGCCACCCCAGGGCTGCGTGGTCCAGGTGTCCCATGGCCCAGGGACGCTAGACCCGGCACAGGCGCACGAAGGGGGCGCATTTCGAAAGGTGTTGGAATATGACCCAAGGCTGCACCGGAACGACCGGGTCACGCTCGAACGTGTGCGCTGAGGCGTCATCCGTGCCGGTGAGGAATCATGCGGTGCATGAGCGACGAGCAGACGCGTGTCCAGGAGTTCTTCACCGCCCGCGCCGCCGGCTGGGACAGCCGTTTCCCCGACGACGGTCCGGCCTACGCGGCCGCGGTCGCCGAGCTCGGACTGCGTACGGGCGACCGGGTGCTGGACGCGGGGTGCGGCACCGGACGCGCCCTGCCGCCGCTGCGAGCCGCCGTGGGGCCCTCGGGAGTGGTCCTCGGGGCCGATCTCACGCCGGCCATGCTGCGGGAGGCCGTGCGGGCCGGGCGGGACCGTGACGGGCAGTTGCTGCTCACGGACGTCGCCGCGCTGCCCCTGCGCTCGCGGTCGCTGGACGCCGTGTTCGGGGCGGGCCTCGTCTCGCACCTCGGCAGTCCCGCCGAGGACCTGCGGGAGCTGGCACGCGTGGTGCGCCCCGGTGGGGTGCTGGCGCTGTTCCACCCGATCGGCAGGGCGGCTCTCGCGGCACGCCACGGCCGCCCGCTCACCCCGGACGATCTGCGCGCCGAGCCCAACCTCCGCCCGCTGCTCGCCGGTTCGGGCTGGCGCATGACGTCGTATGTCGACGAAGACTCTCGTTTCCTGGCGCTCGCCGTCCGCGAGGACTGAGCCACCGCGTCGCAGTGCCCGGGCGCCCGGCGCCGGCTCACCCCCGCGCGGGCATCCGGCGCCGTCACGTCGCGTTGCGCCCCGCTGCGTCACCCCGCCTCTGCCTCCGGCGCCGCGTGCCGCACGGGGCAGCCCCGGATGCCCGGGACCGGGCGGGTGCCCAGGTCGGCGACTTGGTAGCCGTACGGGTAGCCCTTGATCTCCCGATTCTGGCGGGCGAAGTGCGGGGTGCGCCGGGGCGGCAGCAGCCGGACGGCACGACCCCGGAGCCGGACCGCGCGCCGCACCCACGCGCGCGTGGTGGCGCTGGGCGGGGTGTAGCGGAAGGCGTGCAGCAGCGAGTCGTCGAGCAGCGCGAGGGTCGTGGTACGCAGCAGGGGCGCGAGGGGCCCGGGGTACCAGGAGGCCATCAGGTCGAGTGTGGCGTCCGAGACCCGCCGGGCGTCCTCGTCCCAGGCGAAACGGGCGGCCTCGTAGGAGTCGAGGCAGCTTTCGAACTCCTCGTAGGTCTCGGGAATGTTCTTGATTCCCATGTGCCGGCCCAGGGTGCGGTAGTGGACCACACTGGCGACGATCTCGTGGCGTGACATCCTGCGCCAGCCGTAGGCGTCGATCCACCGCTTGGGCATCACGACGAAGGTGCAGAGCACGTACCGCATGTCGTCGTCGCTGATGTCGTAGCTGCGGTGCATCTGGTTGATGCGGCGGATCGCGGTCCTGCCCTGCTCACTGCCGAAACCGTGCTCGACGATGGTGTCCAGCAGCAGCGAGGTGTCGTCGTAGCGCTTCTGAGCCCGGTCCGTGAGCTCCGCCGTACGCGCGAGCAGCCTGCCGATGCCGGGGACGGCGTACGTGCGGTACAGGGCCAGCTCCAAGGCGCGTGTGAAGTCCCAGGGGAACTCGTACGCCACGCTGAGCCGGTAGATCTCCGTGGCCTCCTCGTACGGGTCCATCCGCCGGATCTGTTCGAGCCGTGAGAAGCGCTTCACTGTGCCGTCCCCCTTCTGCCACAGGTTCTGCAACTTTACTTTGGTCACCGGGAGACGAACGACCGGGCAGGGCAGAGGCAGGGGGAAGGTGGTCAGCATGTGGGGCAAATTCCGCAGAGCCGGGGGAAGGGTCGCCGATGCCGTGCGCACGGAGCCGAAAGCCGGTGGGGACAAGCGTCCCCACAATCTCTTCGAGGCGGCGGCCACCTATGTGACGGCCTCGGCGGAGAACGACCCGGAGCGGGCCGACGAAGCGGCCGGCTGGGTATCGCCGGAGGCGCTGTCGTTCGGCGTGAACGAGCTGGCCTGCCGGGCCGTCGTCGCGCTGGCCCGTGAGCGCGGTCGGTCGCCGGAGACCGTGGCCCGCGAGTTGCTGGGGCTGCCGGGGACGTGATGTGCACGTCCCGGACGGCCGATTCGCCCCGTCCGCCGGAAAACTGCAGCTCCGGGTGCGCCTGCGAGGCCGTGACAAGGGGCTTGCGGGCGCATTAGGGTGCGCGCCGGTGGACGAACCGATGGGGAGGCTGGGATGGCCGGGACGGACGAGGAAGCCGTCGCCGCCGCGGACGATGCGCTCTATGTGCTCACGGCGGTGCTGCTGACGCCGGCGAAGTTCCCGAGCGTGCTGGGCGACGACTATCCCGAGGCATGCGCGGCACTCGGCCTCGCGCCCCTCGCCGACGGGTACGGCCTGGTGCTCGGCCAGGACGGCGAGGGCGCCCGGTGGACGGTGGCCATCGACGACGTCTCGCTGGTGGCCGTCGCGATCGCGTCGTGGGACTGCGGCATGGAGTACGAGTTGTCGCCCGACGAGCGCACGGTCGTCGCGGCACTGCCCGGGTGGCCTCTCGCGGTCGCCGTCGCGGCCCCCGGGGTGCCCGCGCCGCACGATCCGGGCCCGGAGGCCGACGACCGGCCCCCGCTGACCCCGCCGGACACCGGCGTCTGGGGCCCCGCCCAGCGGCGTCTGGGCGCGGACGAGATCGCACTGCAGTGGGCCACATGGCGGGAGCAGGTCGACGACGGGGAGTTCCCGGCGCCGGGGTCGTCCGAGGCCACTGAGGCCCCGGGGGACGGGGGCAGCGCGACCGACGGTCCGGACGGGCCCGGGGCGAACACGCACCAGGGTGGCCACAGCGGCATCCGGCGCGTGCTCGCGGAGGCCCGCACCTACATCGACTCGCCGCCGCCCCTGGGCCGGGTCCGGTCCTCCTTCGCGCCGGGCGACGCCCGGACCCTGCGGGCCGACGGTCCGGGCTGGTCGCTCGTGGCGAGGACCGACGACATCGCGTTCGTGCTGCTCGACGACGAGCCCGGCGAGGTCCTGCCGGTGGGCAGGGGGCCGGAACTGCCCAGTCTCCTGGAGGCCCTGGACAAGATGGCCGTACGGCCGAACTGAGCCGGTGCGGCCGGGCCCCTCGCGGTGCCCGGCCGGACCGTGCGGAGCCGGGGCCTCAGCGGCCGAGTTCCTTGCGGGTGGCGCGGCGCAGCCTGCGCCGCTGCGACGGGTCGAGCGTGAGGTACGCGGCGGCCGGGACTCCCAGGATGATCAGGAGCGCTGCCCACCAGGGCAGCCAGATCAGCAGGATGAGCCCGACCGCCACACCGCCCGCGGCGATCTTGGCGTTCTTCGACATGACTGTCGCCTCCTTCGCGGCCGCTGCCGCTCTCTGTCTCGAAAACGGACCCGCCTCCACGGCGGTTCCGGACCGCGACCCTGAGACATCCCTGAGGTGCGACCCCGACGCACCCCTGAGACCTCCATGGTGACCCAGCTCACAGCACAGCCATACCCGTGTGCGCCGAAAGTGTTGTACTCTCGGCGACTCCGCTCCCACTAGTCAAATTTGAGGACTACGTCATAGCCGAGCACCGGAATCACCCGGCACCCTCGCCCGACCACTCCGAACTGGCCTTCTGCCGCTCCGTGTTCCTGCCCGGCGATCCCGCGCGCACCGGCAGCGTCGCCTTCTGGCGGCCCGACGGCGCTCCCCTTCCGGTGCCGGTGTCCGCGTCCGTCACGGAGCTGACGGTCGCCGTGCCTCACGACGGTGGGGTCGGGCAAACGAGCCTGCCCGCCGTCCTGGTGCCGGTGCGCACGGCCTTGCCGGTCCTCACGCGCGCGCGTGCCGACGGGCAAGGGCACCGGTCCACCGTCTTCTGGGGCGCGGCGGCCCTGCACGCCCTGCACCTCGTCGCCCGCGGGCTGCTGTTGCCCGGGCTGTCCGCGGGCGACCACGACGCCTGGCGCACGGGTCCCCTGCGGGCCCAGGACATCGAGGCCGTGCGCCGCCTCGCCGCCGCGATGCCCCCCGAGGCGCACGCCGTGCCTCTCGACGGCACCCGGCCACTGCGGCTGCCCCACCCGGAGCAGCTCCTGCGCGCCTTCCTCGACGCGGTCACCGACACCCTGCCCCGCTCCCCCGCCGCACCACTGGTGACGGGCGGCCCCGCCTACGCCTCGCGGGAACCGGTGCGGTTGCCCGAGCAGCGCGCCTGGGCCGCCGACATCGCCGCGGGCCACGACGCGGGCGTCCGCTTGTCGCTGCGGATCGAGGCGGACGGGCTGACCGACTCGGCGGACGACGGCGCGGGCGTGACGTTCCGGGCCGTGCCGCAGGTGCACAGCGTCAGTGATCCGGCGCTGGTCGCGGACGCCGCGGACGTCTGGGCCGGGGCCCCGGCCGAGGCCTTCGGCCCGCGCGCCCGAATGGACGCGCTGCTCGCCCTGCGCCGTGCGGCCCGGGCCTGGGCCCCGCTCACACCCCTGTTGTCGGCGGCCGTGCCGGACGCGGCCGAGCTCGCCGACGAGGAGGTCACCGAGCTTCTCGGGGCCGGCGCCCGGGCGCTGAGCGCGGCCGGGATCGACGTGCACTGGCCGAAGGGACTGTCGCGTGAGCTCAGCACGCGCGCGGAGGTGGGGCCCTTCGACGGCGAGAACGACGGCGAGCCGGAGTCCGGCGCGTCCCTCGCCACCATGCCGTCGTTCCTGTCGGCCGACGCACTGCTCGCCTTCACCTGGTCCTTCGCCCTGGGTGACAGGCGACTGGACCGGGAGGAACTGGACCGTCTGGCCGAGGCGAAGCGGCCGGTGGTGCGGCTGCGCGACCAGTGGGTCCTGATCGACCCTCAGGAGGCGCGCCTGGCCGGCTCCCGGCAGGACCGCCGGGTGGCGCCGGTGGACGCCCTGGGCGCGGCCCTGACGGGCTGGGCCGAGGTGGAGGGCCGCCGGGTCGAGGTGCGTCCCACCGGCTGGCTGGCGGAGCTGCGGGAGCGGCTGGCGAGCCTCGAGGGGCAGCAGCCCGTGGAGCAGCCCGCCGCGCTCGCCGCCACCCTGCGGGACTACCAGCGGCGGGGCCTGAACTGGCTCGCGAGTATGACGTCGCTCGGCTTGGGCTGCTGTCTCGCCGACGACATGGGACTCGGCAAGACGATCACGCTGATCGCCCTCCACCTGCACCGCCAGTCCGACGCACGGTCCGCCGGGCCCACCCTGGTGGTCTGCCCGACCTCCCTGATGGGCAACTGGCAGCGGGAGATCGAACGGTTCGCCCCCGGCACGCCGGTGCGGCGCTTCCACGGGGCGCGGCGCGGTCTGGACGACCTGGCCGACGGGGAGTTCGTGCTCACGACGTACGGCACGATGCGCCTGGACGCGTCCCGGCTCGCCGGAGTGCCGTGGGGCCTGCTCGTGGCGGACGAGGCCCAGCACGTGAAGAACCCGTTCTCCTCGACCGCGCGCGAACTGCGTTCCATCGGCGCACGCGCGCGTGTGGCGCTCACCGGCACCCCGGTGGAGAACAACCTCTCCGAGCTGTGGGCGATCCTCGACTGGACGACTCCGGGGCTGCTGGGCCGGCTCGGAGCGTTCCGCCGACGGTACGCGGAGGCCGTGGAGGGCGGCCAGGACCCGGCCGCAGCCGACCGGCTGGCCCGGCTCGTTCGGCCGTTCCTGCTGCGTCGCCGCAAGTCGGACCCGGGGATCGCGCCCGAACTGCCCCCGAAGACCGAGACCGATCGCGCCGTGTCGCTCACCCAGGAGCAGGTGGCCCTGTACGAAGCGGTGGTGCGCGAGGCGCTCGCGGAGATCTCCGGCGCCGGCAGCATGGCCAGGCGGGGCCTGATCGTGAAGCTGCTGACCGGGCTCAAGCAGGTCTGCAACCACCCGGCGCAGTACCTCAAGGAGGAGCGCCCTGTGATCGCCGGGCGCTCCGGGAAGCTGGAGTTGCTGGACGAGCTGCTCGACACGATCCTCGCCGAGGAGGCGGGCGTGCTGGTCTTCACCCAGTACGTGCAGATGGCCCGTCTCCTGGAACGGCATCTCGCCGCCCGCGGCACACCCACGCTGTTCCTGCACGGCGGGACACCCGTCGCCGAGCGCGAGGCCATGGTGCGGCGCTTCCAGGACGGCGAGATCCCGGTGTTCCTGCTGTCTCTGAAGGCGGCCGGCACCGGGCTGAACCTCACCCGGGCCGAGCACGTCGTGCACTACGACCGCTGGTGGAACCCGGCCGTCGAGGCCCAGGCCACGGACCGCGCGTACCGCATCGGCCAGACCCGGCCCGTGCAGGTGCACCGGATCATCGCGGAGGGAACGATCGAGGACCGCATCGCCGGCCTGCTGCTGCGCAAGCGGGAGCTGGCGGACGCGGTCCTGGGGGCCGGCGAGGCGGCGCTCACGGAACTGACGGACGCGGAACTGGCGGACCTGGTCGAACTGCGAGGAGGCCTGCGATGACACGGCACGAGGGCGACACGGAACGCACCTTCGCCGCGCTGCCGCCCGCGCACGGACGGGGCTTCGCGCAGACCTGGTGGGGCCAGGCCTGGCTGCGGGCCCTCGAAGGCACGGCGCTGGACTCGGCGCAGCTCAAGACGGGCCGTCGGCTCGCCCGCGCGGGTGCGGTCGGCGCGGTGTCGGTGCGCCCGGGGCGGCTCACGGCCGTCGTCCAGGACCGCGACCGCACGGCCCACCGGGCCGACGTCCTGCTGGAAGAGCTCTCGCCCGGACAGTGGGACCACTTCCTGGACATGGCGGCGGAGCGGGCCGGTCACGTGGCGGCGCTGCTGGACCGGGAGATGCCGCCGCACCTGGTCGAGGACGCCGGGGACGCGGGCGTCGACCTGCTCCCGGGCCTGGGTGATCTGGAGCCGGAGTGCGACTGCGGAGCCTGGGACCACTGCGGGCACACGGCGGCGCTCTGCTACCAGGTGGCACGCCTGCTGGACCAGGACCCGTTCGTGCTGCTGCTGATGCGGGGGCGTGCCGAGGGCGCGTTGCTGGACGGTCTCCACAGGCGCAGCGGTACGCCCGCAGCGCAGGCGTCGGCGCCGGAGGGCGTGGACGCGGCCGAGGCGTACGCGGCCGGCGACATCCTGCCCTCGCTGCCGCCGCTGCCCGGTCTGCCCGGCGAGCCGGGGGCACCGCCGTCCCTCGACACCGAGACGCCGCCTGCCTCCGGCCTCGACCCCGTCGCGCTGGAGTTCCTGGCCGCTCGGACGGCCGTACGGGCCCACGGCATGCTCAGGGAGGCGCTTCGGGGCGGTTTCCCCGTGGAGTCGCCGTCGGCGCAGGACGCGGTACGGCTGGCCGCGGGAGATCCCGGGCGGGATGTGGCCGACCGGCTCGCCGAGGGGTCGGGGCGCGGCCGGGAAGGGCTGGCGACCGCCGTGCGCGCCTGGCGTGACGGCGGGACGGCCGCACTGTCCGTCCTCGACGAGGAGTGGCGCGTGGAGGGCGAGACGCTCGCACGCGCGCGTGCCGCCCTGGACTCTGCCTGGGACACCGGCGAACGGCCGGAACTGCGGGCACGGGGCAACCGGTGGACGGTCGTCGGGGCGCCGGTCCAGCTCCGCCTCGGCCGGGACGGGCGCTGGTGGCCGTATCGCAAGGAAAGCGGCCGCTGGCAGCCCGCGGGAGGCGCCGCCCAGGATCCGGCGACGGCCCTGGCTTCGGTGACGGCCACGGCATCGGAAGAACTCCCGTCGAGAGATGGGAACTTCCGTGGGGAGGAGCAGAGGTCAGGGCAGTAGCTCGCCGGGGTCCAGGGACGGGACGAGCGATTCGACGCCGCTCGGCAGATGGCTCGGCAGCTCGCTCGGCAGGCGGGTCGGGAAGCCGGACGGCAATCTGGTGGGCAGCTCGCTCGGCAGCCTGGTGGGCAGCTCCGTGGGGATACCGAACGACGGGGCGGTCGTGCGGGTCGCGCTCTCGCCGGGCCGCTTCTCGTCAGACGAGTCGCCCCGGCCCGAGGCCATGAGCACCACGAGAGACACGGCTGCCACGGCCACGAGCACGGCGAGCAGGACGAACAGCGGATTCCGGCGCCGGGGAGGCCCGGGCGGGTGGGGTGGTACGGGCGGCAGGGCCATGCCGTCCAGCGTCGCCGCGCATCGCTCATGCCGGGAGGGGCGTACGGAAGCTGATACGGACTCATGGCGCGGATCGCATGATTCCGCGGCATACAGGGCCCATCGGCCGGCCGGCGCGACCGGACGACGGGCCCGCACGCGCGCGTGGCTCAGCCACGCGCCCCCAGCAGGTGATCCATCGCCAGCTGGTCCAGGTGCTCGAACGCCATGCCGCGCGCGGCGGCCGCCTCCACATCGAACGCCTCGAACGCGGACCGGTCGGCGAGCAGCGCCTGAAGGCCGTCCGCGGCGGTGGGCTGGGCCAGCTCGTCCAGACGGGCCGCGCGCAGCGCCTCCTGCACCTCCGGATCGGCACGGAAAGCGGCGGCGCGCTCCTTGAGGACGAGGTAGTTGCGCATGCAGCCGGCCGCCGAGGCCCACACGCCGTCGAGGTCCTCGGTCCGCGGCGGCTTGAAGTCGAAGTGGCGCGGGCCGGCGTAGCCGGCCGACTCCAGCAGGTCGACCAGCCAGAACGCGGCACGCAGGTCGCCGGCGCCGAAGCGCAGGTCTTGGTCGTACTTGATGCCGGACTGGCCGTTGAGGTCGATGTGGAACAGCTTGCCCGCCCACAGTGCCTGCGCGATGCCGTGCGGGAAGTTCAGCCCGGCCATCTGCTCGTGCCCCACCTCGGGGTTCACGCCGTACAGCTCCGGACGCTCCAGGCGCTCGATGAACGCCAGGGCGTGGCCGACGGTCGGCAGCAGGATGTCGCCGCGCGGCTCGTTCGGCTTGGGCTCGATCGCGAAGCGCAGGTCGTAGCCCTGGGAGGTGACGTACTCGCCGAGCAGGTCGAAGGCCTCCTTCATCCGGTCCAGGGCCGCGCGGACGTCCTTGGCGGCACCGGACTCGGCACCCTCACGGCCGCCCCAGGCCACATACACCTGGGCGCCCAGCTCGACGGCGAGGTCGATGTTGCGGATGGTCTTGCGCAGGGCGTAGCGGCGCACGTCGCGGTCGTTGGCGGTGAACGCGCCGTCCTTGAAGACGGGGTGCGTGAAGAGGTTGGTGGTGGCCATCGGGACCTTCATGCCCGTGGCGTCCAGCGCCTGCCGGAAGCGCTTGACGTGGTTCTCGCGCTCGGTGTCGCTCGAGCCGAACGGGATCAGGTCGTCGTCGTGGAAGGTGACGCCGTGGGCGCCCAGCTCGGCCAGGCGCTGCACCGTCTCTACCGGGTCGAGGGCACGCCGCGTGGCGTCGCCGAAGGGATCCCGTCCCTGCCAGCCGACGGTCCACAGTCCGAAGGTGAACCTGTCCTCGGGGGTGGGCTGGAAGCTCATGCCGCGGCTCCTTGCTCGCTGAGGCTATTTCGTCATGCCGATTTACAAATTAGTATGCGGGCACCGCTCTGGGAAGAGACAAGGTGCCTCCGAACGGAGTCACGTGCCGCGCGCAGTAGGGAGAAGCCCGATGTCAGCAGCCGAGGGTCCGCTCGTCGTCGGTGTGGACTCGTCCACCCAGTCCACCAAGGCGCTGGTCGTCGACGCGTCCACCGGCCGGGTGGTCGCGAGCGGCCAGGCGCCGCACACGGTTTCCTCCGGGGCCGGGCGCGAGACCCATCCGCGCCAGTGGTGGGACGCGCTGTGCGACGCCCTGCGCCAGTGCGGGGAGGCGGCGCACGAGGCCGCCGCGGTGTCGGTGGGCGGGCAGCAGCACGGGCTCGTCACACTGGACGGCCGGGGCGAGCCGGTGCGGCCCGCCCTTCTCTGGAACGACGTGCGTTCGGCGCCTCAGGCCCGCCGGCTGACGGAGGAGCTGGGCGGAGCGAAGTTCTGGGCCGAGCGCACCGGAAGCGTCCCCGCGGCCTCCTTCACGGTCACCAAGTGGGCATGGCTGGCGGAACACGAGCCGGAGGCGGTACGCGCCACGAAGGCCGTGCGCCTCCCCCACGACTACCTCACCGAGCGGCTCACGGGGCAGGGCACGACCGACCGGGGCGATGTCTCCGGGACGGGCTGGTGGGCGTCCCGGACGGAGGCGTACGACGAGGAGATCCTGGCGCACGTGGGGCTCGACCCGGCCCTGCTGCCGCGAGTGGCCGGGCCCGGCGAGATCGTGGGCACGGTGCGCGACAGCCATGACCTGCCGTTCTCCAAGGGCACGCTGGTCGCGCCCGGCACCGGCGACAACGCCGCCGCGGCGCTGGGCCTGGGGCTGCGTCCCGGCGTCGCGGTGATGAGCCTCGGCACCTCGGGGACGGTGTACGCGGTGTCGCAGCGGCGGCCCGCCGACCCGAGCGGCACGGTGGCGGGTTTCGCCGACGCCCGCGGCGACTGGCTGCCACTGGCCTGCACCCTGAACTGCACGCTGGCCGTCGACCGCGTGGCGGCGCTTGTGGGTCTGGACCGCGAGGCAGTCGAGCCCGGGACGGCCGTGACGCTCCTGCCCTACCTGGACGGCGAGCGCACCCCGAACCTGCCGAACGCCTCCGGTCTGCTGCACGGCCTGCGTCACGACACGACCGCAGGCCAGCTGCTCCAGGCCGCCTACGACGGTGCCGTGCACTCGCTGCTCGGGGCGCTCGACCTGGTCCTCGACGAGGACGCGGACCCGTCTGAGCCGCTGCTGCTGATCGGCGGCGGCGCCCGGGGCACCGCCTGGCAGCAGACCGTACGGCGGCTGTCGGGGCGTCCCGTGCAGGTGCCCGAGGCCAGGGAACTGGTCGCCCTCGGCGCCGCCGCGCAGGCGGCGGGGCTGCTGACCGGGGAGGACCCGGCGGCGGTCGCGCGCCGCTGGGACACGGCGGCCGGCCCGGTGCTCGACGCCGTCGAGCGGGACCACGAGACGCTGGCCAGGATCGCCGGGGTACTCTCCGACGCGGCTCCGCTGCTTCGGCGGCCCACGGACACCCACTGAGGACTGGCGTCAGGCATGACCGCACCGCTGCACGAGGCCCGTTCCGCCGGGCCGGGACGGGCACTGCCCGACACCCAGCAGGGCATGCGCCGCCGCAACCTCGCCCGGGTCCTGCACACCGTCCGTGCCGAGGGGCCGCTGTCCCGGGCCGCCGTCGCCTCGCGGATCGGCCTGACCCGGGCGGCGGTCTCGACGCTCGTCGACGAGCTCATCCGCTCGGGGCTCGTCGAAGAGCTCGGGCCCGAGCGGCCCGGCCGGGTGGGACGGCCCGGTTCCGCGCTCGCCGTCAGCGCACGCGGTCCGGCCGGCATCGGCGCGGAGGTCGGTGTCGACCATCTCGCGGTCTGTGCCGTCGACCTGCGCGGCACGACCCGGTCACAGGCGATACGGCAGGGAGCGAACCGCGGCCGCTCCCCTCAGCCCGTGCTCGCGGAGCTCACCGACCTGATCCGGCAGGTCGTCGCCGAGGCGGAGGGCGAGGGCCTGTATCCGGCCGGACTCGCCGTGGCCGTGCCGGGTCTGGTGGCGCGCGACGCCCGGACGGTCGTGCGCGCCCCGAACCTCGGCTGGCACGACACGGACCTCGGCCCGCTGCTGCCCGCGGACACCCCGCTGACCGTGGACAACGAGGCCAACTTCGGTGCCCTCGCCGAACTCTGGCTGGGTGAGGGCACCCCTCGTGACTTCCTGCACGTCTCGGCGGAGATCGGGATCGGCGCGGCGGTCGTGGTGGACGGCGGGCTGCTGCGCGGAACGCGTGGGTTCGCGGGCGAGCTGGGGCACGTGCCGGTCCGGCCGGACGGGCCGGAGTGCGCGTGCGGCGGGCGGGGCTGCCTGGAGCAGTACGCCGGTGAGGAGGCCGTGCTGCGTGCGGCCGGTCTGGAACCCGACGAGGACCGGGTCGGGCTGCTCGCGGGGCGCGCCGGCGAGGGAGACGAGGACGTACGCCGCGCTCTGCGCGACGCCGGCACGGCACTGGGCGTGGCCCTGACCGGGGCGGTCAACCTGCTCGATCCGCAGAGCGTGGTCCTGGGCGGAGAACTGTCCGGCCTCGCGCCCTGGCTGCTGCCCTCCCTCCAGGACGAACTCGCGCGCCGGACGGCAGGCCCCGCCTGCCCCGTCTCCGTGTCGCGGCTGGGCCCCCAGGGGCCGCTGCTGGGGGCCGCCCATTCGGTGATCCGGGCGGTGCTGGACGACCCGGCGGCATTCGCCGGTCAGGCCTGAAACGGCGCGTCGCCACCGGTCGCAGGCGGTACCCCTCCTGCCCCGAACCACCCGGCCGTGTGAGGAGTTGTCCACAACGGGGTGCCCGTCCACTGAATCAGTCCGCTCTCTCCGGGCCGGGCGCCGGGCGCCCTAACTTGATCTCGCGGGCGGCGACCGCAAGGGCCGCAGTTCCGCACAGCTGAGCAAGAGACACCCTCCTGTCGAGCCCGGAAGGCACCCACCCATGCCACAGACCACCCTCTTCCCCAGCAGGCGAGGCATCCTCGCCGGCGCCGCCCTCACCGCCCTCCCCTCCGCCCTGCTCTGCGGCACCCGGGCCGACGCCCGGCCACGGCTCGTCGATCACCCCGGAGCGGCGTGGCGACCGGCGAGCCGCAGCAACTACACGCCGTCCAACCGCCCACGGGCCCATCCGCTGCGCTACGTGATCATCCACGTGGCGCAGACGACCTTCTCAGGCACCCTGTCCGTCTTCCGCAGCCCCGGGGAGAAGGTGTCCGCGCACTATGTGGTGCGTTCCTCCGACGGGCGGGTCGCACAGTGCGTGCGCGAGTGCGACATCGCCTGGCACGCGGGCAACTGGGACTACAACACCCGCAGCATCGGCATCGAGCACGAAGGCTGGGTGGACCGGCCGGGTTACTTCACCGACGTCATGTACGAGCGCTCGGCCCGGCTGACCGCGGCGATCTGCCGGAGGTACGGCATCCCGAGGAACCGCGCGCACATCATCGGACACCACGAGGTTCCGGGCAGCGACCACACCGACCCGGGCCGGCACTGGGACTGGAAGCGCTACCTCAGACTCGTCAGGTCGGCCTGAGGGCCAGGCGCGTCAAGTCCGCCCGAAATGCCGGACGTTCTCCGGCCGTCCACCTCACGTCCCGGTTACAAATCGCTCAACCCCTGGTTGCGGACCGGTGAGCAGGCGACGATGGGGCCATGACTCTGGCCCAGCGCGCCATGGAGCGCCTGCAGGCCTGGCCCGACCTCAAGGCGGGCCCGGCGAGTTGCGGTACCGGAAGGGCGCTTCGTTCCGCCCGTGACGAGATCGTCCACTTCCACTCCTCACGGGACGTGGACCTCCACCTCACCCGACGGGCCATACAGCGCTTCCATTACGACCTCGCCGGTTCGAGCGCGATCCACCTGCTGCCCGAGTCGTGCTGGGTCACGGTCCACCTCGACTGCGAGGCCGACGTCGATCTGCTGCTGAGTCTGATGAGCATCGCCCTGAAGGCTCACCAGACCCCGCCGGCCGATGACGACGGACCGCGGCTCGCCGGGTGCAACTTCCACCGGGTCACGGTGCTGCCGCGTGACGCCGTGGCGGGCGGCTGAGCCTTGGGGGGAGAACCGGAGGCGGTCAACGCCGAGGCGTGGGACGCGTACGGAGCACACCATCTGCGTCGGGGCACGGCGCTGCCCGAGGCGGCCCGGATCGACTGGGGGTTCGCGGGCGGCGGGCCCGGGAGCGAAATTCTCGGGGAGCTGACGGGCCGGCGGGTGCTGGATCTCGGCTGCGGTCCGGCCCGGCACGCCGCTCACCTGGCAGGGGCCCACGGGGCGCTGGTCGACGCCGTCGACGCATCGGCCGGGCAGTACGAGCGGGCCCGTGCCCGCTACGGCTCACTGCCCGGGCTGCGGCTGGTCCTCGCCGACGCGGTGGAGCATCTGGTGACGGCCGAGCCGTATGACGTCGTCTACTCCGTCAACGCCGTCCCGTACATCGATCCGCACCGGCTGCTGCCCGCCCTCGCCGGTGCGCTCAAGCCGGGTGGCAGGTTCTGCTTCACGGTGCTGCACACCAACAGCCGGGGTGACGGGCCGTCGGACCGGGTCGCCGCCCGGCCGGAGACCCTGCGGCTGGCGGGTGGTGGTGAGGTCACCGTCCACATGTGGGTGCTCGCCCCGGAGCTCTGGACAGCGCTGCTGACCGAGTACGGGCTGCGTGTGGAGGGGATCGACGTTCTCGACACCCCGGAGGACGGCAACAGCGCCTCCTACCGGCTCTTTCGGGTGACCCGGCCCGTCCGGGTCTCCTCCCGGCCGCGGGCCCCCGAACCGCCGCCCGCGCACGCCGCGATCGGCGTGGGAGCCATCCTGTACGGACCACGCGGGCTGCTTCTGGGCCGGCACCGGCGCGGAACGTGGGAGCTGCCCGGCGGGACGGTGGAGCCCGGGGAGTCGTTGCAGGAGACGGTCGTGCGCGAGCTCGGCGAGGAGACGGGGCTCGCCGCGCGGCCCGAGGACGTCCGGCTGCTCGGGACACTGCTGGACGACGCGGGAGGTGTCGTCCGTATGACCGTGGCCGCCCGGGTCACCACCTGGCGGGGCGAGCCGTCGGACCAGCCCGGGGAGAGCGTGGGCCGCTGGCGGTGGTTCGCCCTGGACCGGCTGCCGGAGGAGCTGTTCGTGTGCAGCGCGCAGGCCCTCACCCTGTGGCGGCCCGGGCTGCCGATCGATCACACGCCGGCGCATGTCACGCCGTTCGACACCGGAACGGGGGACAGCTGAAGCACCCAGAGGGGTGCGTTTTTTCAGCCGTTCCCGCGTAGTGCGCGCTCAGCCACCCTGCCGGGCCGCACCGTCTGGTCCACTGCCGTTGAGGGTCCCGACAGTTGACGAGGCGTCAGGGGGCATGGTGGCAGGTGGTCGCAGGCGACGGGGAGCAGGCAGAACGGTACTGGCGTTTCTCACGGCGTTCGTCGCACTGGCCGGTGCGGGACTGGCGGGGGCGGCTCCGGCCGGCGCCGTCCAGAAGGGCGGACGGGTCGCGCCGGGTGTGACGTACGAGGAGTTCGACATCGACGCGGCGAAGGGAGTGACGCACGCACATGTGCTGAAAGTCGACCTGGGCAACCCGCGGGTACATGTCGATCTGCTCTACCCGGGGGCCGTGGCCGCACGCGCGCGGGTCTCCGCGATGGCGGACACCCAGGGCGCGGTCGCCGGCGTCAACGGCGACTTCTTCAACATCACCGAGGCGCAGCATCCGGGCGTGGAGGCGACCGGCGCGAGTGTGGGTCCCGCGATCGCGGCCGGGCGGACGCTCAAGGCGGCCGTGCCGAAGGGGCAGCGTTTCGGGCCGGAGCTGCCGCCCGGCACGACCACCGAGGACGTCTTCGGCGTCGGCGCCGACGGGCGGGCGCGGCTGGACCGGCTGGCGCTGGCCGGTTCGGTCCGTACGGCCGAGGCACGGCTGCCGCTCGGCGGCCTCAACCAGTACGCGCTGCCGGTGGGGTCGGTCGGAGCCTTCACCTCCGAGTGGGGCAGCGTGTCGCGGGTGCGCGCCACCTGCGGCACGGACACCGACCGCGCCGCGCCGTGCAGCACGGACACCTACGAGGTGACGGTCCGCGACGGCACGGTCGTTTCGGCCGCCGACACTCCGGGCAGCGGCCCGATCGCCGCGGGGACCACCGTGCTGGTCGGCCGGGAGGCGGGCGCCCAGCAGCTGCGCAAGTTCTCCACCGGTGAACCGGTCGAGGTCGAGCACAGCCTCGTGGCGGCGGACGGCGTCGCGTACCGGCTCGCCCTCGGCGGCTACCCGGTGCTCTCGGGCGGGCAGCCGCTGCCGGGGCTCGACGACACGGCCTCGGCCGTCCGGACGGCCGTGGGGATCGCCGACGAAGGACGCCGCGTGCTGCTGCTCGCGCTGGACGGCGCCGCCGACTACCGCAGCGGCCTGACGATCGCCGAAGTCGCCGCCACCATGCGCGACCTGGGCGCACAGGACGCCTTCAGCCTGGACGGCGGCGGATCGTCGACGCTGGTCGCGCGGAAGCCGGGCGCGAGCGCGGTGTCCGTGCGCAACCACCCCAGCGGCGGCGCCGAACGCCTTGTCGCGAACGGCATCGGCGTGTTCTCGGGGTGAGCTCAGGGCCGCAGACCGCTGACGATCTCCGCCGTCGCCGTGATACCGCTGTGGATGGTGGGGGCGATGCTGGTGCTGGCGAGATAGAAGCCGAGCAGCAGGCAGACCAGCGCGTGGGAGACCTTCAGCCCGCCGTTGCGCAGGAAGATCACCGCAAGGATCGCGAGCAGCAGCACCACAGAGATGGAAATGGCCATCGTCAACTCCTCCGCCACGCCGCCACGTCCGGTTCACGGCGTTCGGCCGCAAGTGTGGCCTAGCGAAGGGTTCGTCCGGGCGGCTGACCTGTCCGCCGAACGTGTGGTGTCCTGCTGTCGCTCTAAGCGGCCCGCCGGGCGTCGAGGAACGCCTCGAGGCCGGCGAGGTCGTCGGTGTTGAGGTGGTCGACGCCGGCGGCGAGCAGTTCGGCCCATACCGCGTCGCGGGCGGGTCCGGCCAGGTCCGGGGTGGCCCAGAACCGCACCCGCTGCCCACGCTTGTGGGCGGTCTCGGTGATGCCCCGCAGCTTCTGCCGCTCGGCCTCGGGGAACGGACCCACGCCCTGCCAGGTGAAGTTGAGCGTCCAGTTGTCGCTGATCAGCGGGATGAAGGAGGCGGGAGCCGAGCCGCCGAAGTCGGCGAGACGACCGTCGTAGAAAGCGCGCCGGACGGTCTGGGCCTCCATGGGCGCGCGGGCCGCGCGGTCGCCGGAGATCACGGCGGTGACCGGGCCGCGGTGGACACGGCCGTGGGCGTACGTGGTGAACAGGTGCCGGTGGCGCCGGAGGTGGCGGTCGAGAGCTCGGTACGTCGAGGCGCCCTCGGTCTTGATGTCGATGAGCAGTTGCAGCGACCCGCGGTGTCCGCGGTACACCGAGCCGTGGTGGGCCCGGACGCGGGCCGCGAGCGGGTCGAGGTACAGGGACCGGAGAGTGCGGGACGGGTCGAGGTCCTCCGGGTCGTGGGCGACGAGGAGTTGGTCGCCCACGAGGTGGATGTCGGCCTCGACGCTGCCGAAGCGGTGGTCGAGGGCGTCGAACAGCGGGCGGGGGTGCTCGTAGTCGTTGTGGGCGTGGGCGCGCCACAACGGGCGGGGTCTGTGCGTGCCTTCGTCGGCCGCTGCCGGGGCGGCGGGGAGGGCGATCGAGCCCGCGAGGGCTGCGCCGAGGGTGGTGAGGGCCGTGCGACGGGTGGTGAGGGCCATGCTCCGCCTCCCTGGAGATGCCGTACGGGGTCCCTGCGAGTATGGGGTCCGCACAGCTCAAGGAGCAGGCCTGCGCGCGGAGTTGGCCGGACTGCCGCCACGGGTTCACTTTCGCCGGGCTGCGCGCACGGACAGGCCCGCCCCTGGTGGGACGGGCCTGTCCGGGTTCCTCTCCGGGAGTTTCCGGAGTCGGAGAGAGACGTCAGGGGGCCTGGAGGTCGACCAGTGCGGCCAAGGCCTCCCGGTGGGCGCCCGGCGTGCCGTAGGCGATCGAGTCGGCCTTGGCGCGCTTGAGATAGAGGTGGGCGGGGTGCTCCCAGGTCATGCCGATGCCGGCGTGCAGTTGCACCGCCTCCTCGGCGGCGTGCACGGCCACGGGTGCCGCGTACGCCTGGGCGACGGTGACGGCCACGTCGACGTCCTCGCCGTTCGTCAGCGCGTCGGCGGCGTTGCGGGCGGCCGCGCGGGTGTTGACGACCTCTAGCCACAACTGGGCCAGCCGGTGCTTGATCGCCTGGAAGCCGCCGACGGGCCGGTTGAACTGCTTGCGTTCCTTCAGGTAGCGGACGGTCTCCGTCAGCGTCCATTCGGCCAGGCCGAACTGCTCGGAGGCGAGCAGTCCGGCGCCGGCCCGCAGGGCGCGGTGTACGGAGGGCTCGGCGTCGCCCAGCAGCCGGCCCGGCACTCCGTCGAGGGTGACGGTCGCGAGCGGCCGGGTCAGGTCCAGGGAGGCCCGGGGCGTGACGGTCGCGGCGGAGGCGTCGACCGCGTACAGACCGCCGTCGTCGGCCGGCACGAGCAGCAGGTTCGCCACGGCCGCGTCCGCGATGCCGGTCAGTTCGCCGTGCAGCAGTCCGTCCTCGTGCCGGACGACCTTGTAGTCGGCGCCCGGCGCGACGTTGAGAGCGACCGCGAGGGCGCCGATCGTCCTCCCGGTCGCGAGGTCGCGCAGGAGGTCGTCGGTGCCGCAGGCCAGCAGGGCCTCGGTGGCGACGACCGCGCTCGTCAGGTACGGCACGGGCGCGACCGCGCGTCCCAGTTCCTCCAGCACCACGGCGGCTTCGCGGTGGGTGGCGCCCTGGCCGTCGAGCTCTTCGGGCACCAGCAGGCCGGCGAGCCCCATGCCGTCGGTGAGGGCCTTCCACAGGGCCAGGTGGTGGGGGGTGTCCGACTCGGTGCGGGCGATGACGCCGGGGGCGTCGCAGTGGTCGCTCAGCAGGTCACGGACGGCGGCGCGCAGCGCCTCTTCCTCTTCCGAGTACAACAGGTCGCGCTCGTTCTTCACCGGGCCAGGTCCTTCCAGGCGACGTCCTTGTCGGTGCGCGGTTCGGCGGGCAGGCCGAGGACGCGCTCGGCGACGATGTTCAGCAGGACCTCGCTGGTCCCGCCCTCGATGCTGTTGCCCTTGGAGCGCAGGTAGCGGTAGCCGGCGTCGCGGCCGGTGAAGTCCACCAGCTCCGGGCGCCGCATGGTCCAGTCGTCGTAGAGCAGGCCCTCCTCGCCGAGGAGTTCCACCTCCAGGCCGCTGATCTCCTGGTTGAGGCGGGCGAAGGCCAGCTTCATGCCGGCGCCCTCGGGGCCGGGCTGGCCCGCGACGAGCTGCTGGCGCAGCCGCTCCGCGGTGAGGCGGGAGACCTCGGACTCCACCCACAGCTTCAGCAGCCGCTGGTGCAGGTCGTGGGTGCGCAGCTCGGGCCGCTCGCGCCAGGTCTTCGAGATCGGGCCGATCATGCCGCCCTCGCGGGGCAGCCGCATGCCGCCGATGGCCACGCGCTCGTTGTTCAGGGTGGTCTGCGCGACCTTCCAGCCGTCGCCGACCGCGCCGAGGCGGCGCGAGTCCGGGATGCGGACGTCGGTGAGGAACACCTCGTTGAACTCGGCCTCGCCGGTGATTTGGCGCAGCGGCCGCACCTCGACACCCGGGTCGGTCATGTCGCACACGAAGTAGGTGATGCCCCGGTGCTTGGGAACCTCCGGGTCGGTGCGGGCGATGAGGATCGCCCAGCGGGCCACATGGGCACTGGACGTCCAGACCTTCTGCCCGTTGACGACCCAGTCTCCCCCGGCCTCGCGCACGGCCCGGGTGCCCAGCGCGGCGAGATCGGACCCGGCGCCCGGCTCGCTGAACAGCTGACACCAGACCTCCTCGCCCGTCCACAGCGGCCGGAGGTAGCGCCGCTTCTGCTCCTCGGTGCCGTACTGGAGGATCGTCGGCGCGGCCATGCCGAGGCCGATGCCGATGCGCCGCGGGTCGTTGTCGGGCGCCCCGGCCGCGGCCAGCTCGGCGTCCACGACGGCCTGCAGGGAGCGGGGCGCGCCGACTCCGCCGAGGCCCTCGGGGTAGTGCACCCAGGCGAGTCCGGCGTCGAAGCGGGCCCGCAGGAAGTCCAGCCGGTCGGTGGTGGCGGGCGGGTGGGCGGCCAGCAGCTCCCGGGTGCGGCTGAGCAGTTCTTCGGTGCCGGTCATGCTGCCTCCTCCATGACGACCGCGATCCGGCCGGTGGTCACACCGTCCGCCACCTTCTGCACGGCGTCCGCCGCCCCGGCGAGCGGCACGCGCTCGCTCACCAGCGGCTTGATCGCGCCACGGGCGGCCAGCTCGGTGAGCTGCTCGTGGCAGTGCTGGACCAGCTTGGGGTTCTTGGTGTTGTACAGGCCCCAGTGCAGGCCGAGGATCGAGTAGTTCTTCACCAGGGCGTGGTTCAGGCCCGGGCTGGGGATGGCGCCGCTCGCGAAGCCGACGACGACGATCCGTCCCTCGAAGGCGACGACCTTGGCGGACTGCGCGTAGGCCTCACCGCCGACGGGGTCGTAGATGACGTCGGCGCCCCGGCCGCCGGTGGCCTCCTTGACGGCTGCGACGACGTCCTCGGAGCGCCGGTCGATCACGACGTCGCACCCCAGCTCGCGGGCGACGGCCGCCTTCCCGGAGCCGCCGACGACACCGATGACGGTGGCGCCGGCGGCCTTCCCGAGCTGCACGGCCGCGCTGCCGACCCCTCCAGCGGCAGCGTGGACGAGCAGGGTCTCGCCGGCCTCGAGCCCGGCCCGGCGGTGCAGACCGAACCAGCCCGTCTGGTAGCCGATGTGCAGGGCCGCGGCCTCGGCGTCGTCGAGGGCGTCGGGCGCGGGCAGGAGTGCGGCGGCGTCCGCGACGGCGTACTCGGCGAAGCCGCCGTGGGGCAGCGCCGGGTTGGCGATCACGCGCCGGCCGTCCTCGGTCTCGCCGCAGATCTCCACCCCCGGGGTGAACGGCAGCGGCGGCCTGACCTGGTACTGGCCGCGGCACAGCAGGGCGTCCGGGAAGTTGATGTTGGCGGCGCGCACCTTCAGCAGGACCTGGCCGTCACCGGGGGTGGGCGGCTCGACGTCCTGGAGCCGCATCACCTCGCCCGGCTCGCCGTTCTCGTGCACTTGCCATGCCTGCATGCGGGGCCTCCACGGGGGACTGCTTCGTCTGACCGGGGTCGCTTCGCATACTAAGCGGTCGCTTGCCCATCAGGGAACAGTCTCCGGGCAAAGTCCCGCGCAGAGGTTTCACCCGTGGGTCGCGCCGGGTCACGCACCCTTCGGCCGGGCCCGCACATGCATGCGCTCACCCTGCGGCCCGAACAGGCTGAGGAACTCCACGGGCCCCTCCCCCGTCGACCCGAACCAGTGCGGCACCCGGGTGTCGAACTCGGCGGCCTCCCCCGCCGTGAGCACCACGTCGCGCTCGCCCAGCACCAGGCGCAGCCTCCCGGCCAGCACGTACAGCCATTCGTAGCCCTCGTGCGTGCGGGGATCCGGCTCCTGCTCGCGCTTCGGTTCGAGGACCTTGTATGCCTGCAGGCCGCCGGGCTGGCGGGTGAGCGGCCAGTGGGTGCGGCCGCCCATGACGATCGGCTTGGACCGCACGCGCGGGTCCCCGGCCGACGGGGCACCGACCAGCTCGTCCAGCGCCACCCGGTGGGCGCGCGCGATGGGCAGCAGCAGCTCCAGACTGGGTTTACGCAGGCCGGACTCCAGCCGGGAGAGGGTGCTGACGGAGATGCCGGTGGTCTCGGACAGTGCCGCCAGGGTCACCTCCCGGTCCTTGCGCATCTGCCGCAGCCGGGGGCCCACGCCCGCGAGTACCTCGTCCGTCGTCATGGTCGTATTGCAGGTTCGGCAAAGAGGTTTGTCAATCCCGCAGGACCGGGGCGACGCTCGGCAGCGGAGGTGGTCACATGACCCAGAAGTACGCAGTGGTGGTCATCGGCGGCGGCGCGGCGGGCCTGTCCGCGGCACTGGTGCTCGGGCGGGCCCGGCAGAGCACGCTCGTGGTCGACGCGGGTGAGCCGCGCAACGCGCCCGCCGCACACATGCAGGGCTACCTGACGCGGGACGGCATGCCGCCCGCCGAGTTCCTGGCGATCGGCCGCGAGGAGATCGCGCGCTACGGAGTGGAGCTGGTGCGGGACCGCGTGGTGGGGGTCGACGGCGGGGAGGACTTCACCGTGGTGCTGGCCGGCGGCCGGACCGTGCGGGCCCGGCGGCTGGTCGTCGCGACCGGACTGAAGGACGAGCTGCCCGCGATCGCCGGAGTGGCCGGGCGGTTCGGCCGGGACGTGCTGCACTGCCCGTTCTGCCACGGCTGGGAGGTGCGCGACCAGCCGTTCGGGGTGCTGGCCACCGGTCCGGCGAGTGTGCACCAGGCCCTGATGGTGTCCCAGTGGTCCAAGGACGTGCGCTTCTTCCTGCACACCGTCGCCGAGGAGGAACTCGCCGACGAGGATCTGCGGCGGCTCGCCGCGGCCGGGGTGGAGGTGGTGCCGGGGGAGGTCGCGCAGCTGGTGGTCGAGGACGACCGGCTCACCGGGGTCCGGCTCGCGGACGGCCCGACGCATCCTCGCTCGGTACTGTTCCTCGCCCCACGGGCCGTTCCGCGGACCGGCCTGCTGGAGGGGCTGGGCGCCGAGCTGCACGAGACGCCGTTCGGCGCGTATCCGGTGGTCGACCCGACCGGGCTCACGACCGTGCCCGGCGTGTGGGCGGCGGGCAACGCGATCGGCTTCGCCGAGCAGGTCGTGCACGCGGCGAGCGGCGGATACCGGGCGGCGTCGGCGATCGTCGGGGACCTGCTGATGACCGACCTCGACGCGGTCGCACAGGGATAGGGGCAGCGGCAGCCGAGGGCCTCGCCCAGGTCACCCGGAGCAGCGCGGCACCGCCTTGTCACGGGGGACCCGCTCCCGCCGGTCTCGACACCCTCGCCCAGGTGTAGAGGCCCCGCCTCCGGTGCACCATGGCTGCATGCTGCTGCACCGGCTGGCCCGAGTGTCCCGGGAGGTCGCCGCCACCTCGGCGCGGTCCCGCAAGACGGCCCTGCTCGCGGAGCTCTTCCGGGACGCAGAGGCGGAGGACGTGCCGATCGTCATCCCGTATCTGGCGGGACGGCTGCCGCAGGGCCGGATCGGCGTCGGCTGGAAGGTGCTGAGCCGCCCGGTCGCCCCCGCCGCCGAGCCGGGCCTGACCGTGCGGGAGGTGGACGCCCGGCTGGCGGAACTCGCCCAGGTGTCCGGCCCGGGCTCCCAGGCGGAACGGGCACGGCTGGTCGGGGAGTTGATGGGCGCGGCCACCGAGGACGAGCAGCGGTTCCTGCTCGGGCTGCTCACCGGCGAGGTCCGGCAGGGCGCCCTGGACGCGGTGGCGGTGGAGGGGCTGGCGCAGGCGACCGGGGCGCCGTCCGCGGATGTGCGGCGGGCCGTGATGCTCGCGGGTTCCCTTCAGGCGGTGGCCGAGGCGCTGCTCGCCGACGGGCCCGCCTCCCTCGACCGCTTCCGCCTCACCGTCGGCCGCCCGGTGCTGCCCATGCTGGCGCACAGCGCCTCCTCGGTGGCCGAGGCGGTCGACAAGCTGGGGGCCTGTGCGGTGGAGGAGAAGCTGGACGGCATCCGCGTCCAGGTGCACCGGGACGGCGACACCGTGCGGCTCTACACCCGCACCCTCGACGACATCACCGACCGCCTGCCCGAAGTGACGTCCACCGCGCTGGAGTTGCGGGGCGAGCGGTTCATCCTGGACGGCGAGGTGATCTCCTTCGACGAGGCCGGGCGCCCCCGCTCGTTCCAGGAGACCGCCGGCCGCGTCGGCTCCCGCACGGACGTCACGACGGCCGCGCGGGCGGTGCCAGTCTCCCCCGTCTTCTTCGACGCGCTGTCCGTCGACGGCCATGACCTGCTGGACCTGCCCTTCGCCGAGCGGCACGCCGAGCTGGCCCGGCTGGTGCCCGAGCCGATGCGGGTGCGGCGCACGCTGGTGTCCGGGCCCGGCGACACACCCGCGGCGGAGGACTTCCTCGCCGAGACGCTGAAGCGCGGCCACGAGGGCGTCGTCGCCAAGGCCCTCGACGCCTCCTACAGCGCGGGGCGGCGTGGCGCGTCCTGGCTGAAGGTCAAGCCCGTCCACACCCTCGACCTGGTCGTCCTGGCCGCCGAGTGGGGCCACGGCCGCCGCACCGGCAAGCTCTCCAACCTCCACCTGGGCGCCCGCACCGCCGACGGCGGCCTCGCCATGCTCGGCAAGACCTTCAAGGGCATGACCGACGCCATGCTCACCTGGCAGACCGAGCGCCTCCAGCAGCTCGCCGTGGAGACCGACGACTACGTGGTGAGGGTCCGCCCGGAACTCGTCGTCGAGATCGCCTACGACGGACTGCAGCGCTCCACCCGCTACCCGGCGGGCGTCACCCTCCGCTTCGCCCGCGTGATCCGCTACCGGGAGGACAAGCGCCCCGAGGAAGCCGACACGGTCGAGACGCTGCTCGCCGCGCACCCCGGCGTGAAGCCGTGAAGCGCAGTGCCGGGCTGCTGCTCTTCCACCCCGCCGACGACGGCATCGAGGTGCTGCTCGGCCATATGGGCGGCCCCTTCTTCGCCCGGCGCGACGCCGGGGCATGGACCGTGATCAAGGGCGAGTACGAGCCGGACGAGCCCGCCTGGGAGGCCGCCCGCCGAGAGTTCCGGGAGGAACTGGGGCTGCCTCCGCCCGACGGGGAGGCCATCGACCTCGGCGAGGTCCGGCAGACAGGCGGCAAGATCGTCACGGCCTGGGCGGTCCGGGCGGACCTCGACCCGGCGGCGATCACGCCCGGCACCTTCCGGATGGAGTGGCCGCCGAGGTCCGGGCGGCTCCAGGAGTTCCCCGAAGTGGACCGGGTGGCCTGGTTCGGCCTCGACCGGGCCCGCGCCGTGATCATCAAGGCGCAGGCGGCGTTTCTCGACCGGCTGGCGGAGCACTCGCCCTGAGGAGACACTCCCGCGTTGCGGTCCCCTCCGCCGCGCGGGAAGGTCGAGACACAGCCCGCTCCGAGGGAGGTCGGTCATGCCCATCGCAACGGTGAACCCGGCGAACGGCGAGACGCTCAAGACGTACGAGGCCATGGGCGAGCAGGAGATCGAGCGCCGGCTCCAGCTCGCGGAGGCCACATTCCGCACGTACCGGACGACGACCTTCGACGAGCGCGCCCGGCTGCTGCACCGGGCCGCCGACCTCCTCGAAGAGGACCAGCAGGACATCGCCCGCGTGATGACCACCGAGATGGGCAAGCCGATCCAGCAGGCCCGGGCCGAAGCGGCGAAGTGCGCCAAGGCGATGCGCTGGTACGCCGACCACGCCGAGGAACTGCTCGCCGACGAGGAACCCGCCGACTCCGACGTGAAGGACTCCGGCGCATCCCGCGTGCGGGTGCGCTACCGGCCGCTCGGCCCGGTGCTGGCGGTGATGCCGTGGAACTTCCCGCTGTGGCAGGTGGTCCGGTTCGCCGCGCCCGCGCTGATGGCGGGCAACGTGGGACTGCTCAAGCATGCCTCGAACGTCCCGCAGACCGCCCTCTACCTGGAGGATCTCTTCCACCGTGCGGGCTTCACGGAGGGCACCTTCCAGACCCTGCTGATCGGCTCCGCGGCGGTCGACGAGATCCTGCGTGACGAGCGGGTCAAGGCCGCCACGCTCACCGGCAGCGAGCCCGCGGGCCGCGCGGTCGCCTCCACCGCCGGCGAGATGATCAAGAAGACGGTGCTGGAGCTGGGCGGCAGCGACCCGTTCGTCGTCATGCCCTCCGCCGACATCGACCGGGCCGCCGAGGTGGCGGTGACCGCGCGGGTGCAGAACACCGGGCAGTCCTGTATCGCCGCGAAGCGGTTCATCGTGCACACGGACGTCTACGACGCCTTCGCCGAGCGGTTCGCCGAGGGCATGAAGGCGTTGAAGGTCGGCGACCCGATGGCCGACGACACCCAGGTGGGCCCGCTCTCCAGCGAGCAGGGACTGCGCGATCTGGAAGAGCTGGTCGACGACGCGGTGCGCAGCGGGGCCCAGGCGCTGTGCGGTGGCGAACGGCCGGACGGACCGGGCTGGTACTACACGCCGACGATCCTGGCCGGTATCACCCGCGAGATGCGGATCCACCGGGAGGAGGCGTTCGGACCGGTCGCGACGCTGTACCGGGCGGCCGACCTGGACGAGGCCGTACTGATCGCGAACGACTCCCCGTTCGGGCTGAGTTCGAACGTGTGGACGCGGGACGAGGGCGAGGTGGACCGGTTCGTGCGCGACCTGGAGGCCGGCGGGGTGTTCTTCAACGGCATGACCGCGTCCCATCCGGCGTTCCCGTTCGGCGGTGTGAAGCGGTCCGGGTACGGGCGTGAGCTGTCCGGGCACGGAATCCGCGAGTTCTGCAACATCACCACTGTTTGGCATGGTGCGTGAGTGTTGCGGGGCTACGATCCCGTCTGTGAACCGCGAAGTGACTCTGCCTCTGATCGTCGACGACCGCGGGACCCTGCAGGTGGCTGCGGCGGATGTCAGCAAACTCCTGCGGACGGTGGGGGGTCGGTGGGTGCGGCTCGTGGAGGGCGGGGAGTCGGGGCTGGACGAGGACACGGTCGCCGAGTTGGCCATCGAGCTGGCGAAGCTGGCCGACCGGATCGATGTGGCCTGTATCGCGCACAGCAGTGGGACCGCGACCTGAGTGCCGCGTGGGTGTGCTCGTGCCCTCGATGCGCCTGAGTCGTCCGGGTGCGGAACACGGCGTCCCCGGTACGGAGTAGCTCCGCGCGAAGTCGGCGTACCGGCGGGCGATCGTGAGTGGACCACCCCTTGAGGTGACCCACTTCTGACCGGGGGGCTCAGAGCCTTCCGGGAGGCGAAAGCAGGCGCGGCTCATGGCGACTTTGTGCAGACCCTCGGTGTCCGTTCCAGAGCACGTGATCACGATGGAGGAGACCCTGGAGCTGGCGCGTGAACGCCACGCAGGGCACCCCCAACTGCCGCTGGCCCTCCGGCTGATAGAGAACACCGGGGTGCGCACCCGGCACATCGTGCAGCCCGTCGAGGAGACGCTGAAGCACCCCGGGTTCGAGGATCGCAACAAGCTCTACGAGGCCGAGGCGAAGGCCCGGGTGCCCGCGGTCGTCCAGCGGGCGCTCGACGACGCCGAGCTGCTCGCCTCCGAAGTGGACCTGATCGTCTACGTGTCGTGCACAGGGTTCATGATGCCCTCGCTCACGGCCTGGCTGATCAACGAGATGGGCTTCGAGCCGACGACCAGGCAGCTGCCGATAGCCCAGCTCGGCTGTGCGGGCGGCGGCGCGGCCATGAACCGGGCACACGACTTCTGCACGGCCTACCCGGAGGCCAACGCGCTGATCGTGGCGTGCGAGTTCTGCTCGCTGTGCTACCAGCCCACCGACATCGAGGTCGGCTCGCTGCTGTCGAACGGATTGTTCGGTGACGGCGTCGCCGCCGCCGCGGTCCGCGGCCGGGGCGGCGAGGGCGTCCGGCTGGAGCGCAACGGCTCGTTCCTGATCCCCAAGACCGAGGACTGGATCACGTACGACGTGAAGGCGACCGGCTTCCACTTCCTGCTGGACAAGCGGGTGCCGGCGACGATGGAACCACTCGCGCCGGTACTGCAGGACCTGGCGGGTGATCACGGCTGGGACGCCTCCGACCTGGACTTCTACATCGTCCACGCGGGCGGCCCCCGCATCCTCGACGACCTCAGCACCTTCCTGCACGTCGACCCGCACGCCTTCCGGTTCAGCCGGGCCACGCTCACCGAGTACGGCAACATCGCCAGCGCCGTCGTCCTGGACGCGCTGCGCCGGCTGTTCGACGAGGGCGGCGCCGAGCACCGGGCGCGCGGGCTGCTCGCCGGGTTCGGGCCGGGCATCACGGCCGAGATGGCCCTGGGCCGCTGGCACAGCGGCGGACGAGACGAGGTGACATGAGCGAAGAGACGATCACCGGGGACCCGCCCCCGGCCCCCGACCGGCCCGCGCCCGGCCCGGCCGACGCCGACCTCGACTCGGGCGGCGGCGCCGTCCGCCTTCTGGACCCGTCGGCCCCTGCCCGGTCGCGCCGAGCCGTCACCGCCGCGTTCACGGCGCGAGGGATGGAGCGGGTGCGCGAGCGGTGCCGGCGCATGCTGGCGGAACTGGTCGACGAGCTGCTGCAGGACGGCCCGCCCGCCGATCTGACCGAGGCGGTGCTCAGCCCGTTCTCGAGCGCTGTGATCTGCGAGCTGATGGGCGTCCCGCCCGCGGACCGGCAGGGCATGCACGCCTGGACCCGGCTGATTCTCTCCTCCTCGCACGGCGCCGGGGCCGGCGAGAAGGCCAGGAGAGAGATGAGCCACTACTTCTCCGACCTCATCGGCCTGCGTGAGGGCAGCGCCGGCGAGGACGTCGCCTCCCTGCTCGGGGCCGCCGTGGACCGGGAGGAGGTGACCCTGGACGAAGCGGCCGGTCTCGCGGTCCTCCTAAGGATCGGGGGCGAGGCGGTCACCGACCACAGTGCCCGGTTGTTCCACGTCCTGCTGACCCGGCCCGGCCTCGCCGCACGGCTGCGCGCCGAACCGGAGATCCGTCCCCGGGCCCTCGACGAACACGTCTTCACCGGCCCGGAGACGACCGCCCTCGGAACCAGCCCGAACCCACTCGTCTCCTTCGGCTGCGGCCCGCACGACTGGCCCGGCGGCCTGCCGGCCCGGATGGTGTCGGAGCTGCTGGTCGACGCGCTCCTCGAAGGCGTACCGGGCCTTCGGCTCTCCGTGCCCGCCGACGAGCTGCCCCTCCCGTCGGGCACACGGCCCCGCGGGCCCGAGGCCTTGCGCGTGACCTGGTGATCCGGTGATGACGGCGACGGAAGGGCTGCTCGTCCCACCCGGGCACGGCCGGATCATGGAGACCCCCGCCCAGCGCGTCACCTTCAAGGTGACCGGCACGCACTCCCGCGTGGCCTCCACCTTCGAGGTGGTCGTCCCTCCGGGCTTCGACGTCGGCGCCCATGTGCACACCCGCAGCGAGGAGTTGTTCTACGTGCTCGAGGGCGAGCTGGACGTCCTCGCCTTCGAGCCGCGGATCCGCACACCCGACAACTGGCGGACGTGGGAGTCCGCTTCGGGCACCAGAGTGGTGCGGGCGACACCGGGGACGGTGATCGCCGTGCCCCCGGGGTGCCCGCACGCGTTCGCCAACCCGACCGACACACCGGCGAAGATGTTCTTCCAGGCGAGCCCGCCGCCCGACCACGAGCGGTACTTCGAGGAACTGCTGGAGATCCTCGGCGGCGGGGGCCCGCCGGACCAGGCGGCGATCGAGGAGCTACGGGCGCGCTACGACATCGAGCAGCTGACGCCGCTCCGGCACCGCTAGCGGATGGGCACGCCGGCGAGGGTCCGGGCGATGACCAGCCGCTGGATCTCGCTCGTGCCCTCGAAGATGGTGTAGATGGCCGCGTCCCGGTGCATCCGCTCCACGGGGTACTCCCGGGTGTAGCCGTTGCCGCCGAGGATCTGGATCGCCTGGGCCGTGACCTTCTTGGCCGTCTCGCTCGCGAAGAGCTTGGACATGGAGCCCTCGGCCGCCGTGAAGGGCTTGCCGTTGATCGCCATCCAGGACGCTCGCCACACCAGCAGCCGCGCCGCGTCGATGGACGTCCGCATGTCGGCGAGCTGGAAGGCGACGCCCTGGTTGTCGATGATCGGCCGACCGAACTGCTCGCGCGTCTTCGCGTAGTCGAGGGCGACCTCGTAGGCGGCGCGGGCCGTGCCGACCGCCATGGCGCCGACCGCCGGGCGCGAGGCCTCGAACGTGGCCATGGCCGCGTTCTTCACGCGCTCGCCGCCCGCCTTGGCCCGCTCCCGGGCCCGGGCCAGCCGCTCGTCCAGCTTCTCCTTGCCGCCGAGCAGGCAGGAGCCGGGAACGCGCACGTTGTCGAGGATGACCTCGGCGGTGTGCGAGGCGCGGATGCCGTGCTTCTTGAACTTCTGGCCCTGAGCGAGACCCGGCGTCCCCGGCGGGACGATGAAGGAGGCGTGCCCCTTGGAACCGAGCTCGGCGTCGACGACCGCGACGACGACGTGGACGTTGGCTATGCCGCCGTTGGTCGCCCAGGTCTTGGTGCCGTTGAGCACCCACTCGTCCTTGGCCTCGTCGTACACGGCCCGGGTGCGCATGGAGGCCACGTCGGAGCCGGCGTCGGGCTCGGAGGAGCAGAACGCGGCGACCTTGACGTCGTTGGCGTCGCCGTACATCTGGGGGATCCAGGTGCCGATCTGCTCCTCGGTGCCGTTGGCGAGGACGCCGACTGCGGCGAGGCCGGTTCCGACGATGGACAGGGCGATGCCCGCGTCGCCCCAGAACAGCTCCTCCATCGCCATGGGGATGCCGAGGCCGGTGGGGTCGAAGTACTGCTGGGCGTAGAAGTCCAGGGAGTAGATGCCGACCTTGGCGGCCTCCTGGATGACCGGCCAGGGAGTCTCCTCACGCTCGTCCCATTCGGCGGCCGCGGGGCGGATCACATCGGCCGCGAAGCCGTGCAGCCAGTCCCGGACCTCCTTCTGTTCGTCGTTGAGCTCCATGGTGAACTCGGCCATGTCGTCCCCTCCAGCGGCACACATGCATGTTACTTGCGGTAACACCAGTCTGTTACCGGCGGGTAGTCGAAGTCAACTCCTACCGACCGGTCGGCACCCGTTCGGTGTCGGGGGCACGCTTCAGTGTTAGTTTTCGCAGGCGTCATGGAAACAGCACGGGTGGGGAGAGACCATGGACACCACGCAGCGGACCGATCAGCAACGGTCCGCCGACCGCCGTCGGCGTGAGCTGCTGGAGGCCGCCGACCGGGTGGTGCTGCGCGACGGACCGCAGGCATCGATGAACGCGATCGCGGCGGAGGCCGGCATCACCAAGCCGATTCTCTACCGGCACTTCGGTGACAAGGGCGGACTTTACGCGGCCCTTGCCATGCGGCACACGGACGCCCTGCTGGACTCGCTGCGGGCGGCGCTGGACGCGCCGGCGGACCGGCGGGAGCGGGTCGAGGCGACGCTGGACACGTACCTCACGGCGATCGAGTTGCGGCCCCAGGTGTACCGGTTCCTGATGCATCCCGCGGAGGGCGGCCAGCCGGGGGACGCGGGGTTCGACGTCGGCAAGCACAGCGCGCCGTTGCTGCGGCGGATGGGCGAGGAGCTGGCGCAGGTCATCGAGGAGCGGCTGGATCTCGGGCCGGGCGGGCAGCAGCTCGCTCGCGTGTGGGGGCATGGGATCGTCGGCATGATGCATGCGGCCGGGGACTGGTGGCTGGGGGAACGACCTTGTTCGCGGGCCGAGTTGGTTCGGAGTCTGGCTGATCTGTTGTGGGGGCGGCTTGCGGCTGCGGGGGATCGGGTCGGGAGTCCGGGGTTCTGACCGTCGTTCGTCGCGTGCGGGCCGGTGGGGGTTGTTCGCGCCCACGCGGCGGAGCCGCATATGGAACACAGCCCCGCGCCCCTGAGGGACATACGCTCACCGGCGCCAAGAAGCCCGAGCCACCTGGCGCATCAGTCTGCGGTGGCGCCAGCCGCTCAGGTGGTCCGCGTAGATGCGGCCCTCCAGGTGGTCGCACTCGTGCTGCAGGCAGCGGGCGAAGAAGCCCGTGCCGTGGACGGTGACGGGTTCTCCCGTCACCGTCCAGCCCTCGACGACCGCGTGGTCGTGGCGTTCCGTGCCCGCTTCGAGGCCCGGGAGGGACAGGCAGCCCTCCGGGCCCCGGACCACCACACCGTCCTTTTCGGTCAGGCGAGGATTGACCACATGGCCCACATGGCGGACGTCCTCGTCGTCCGGGCAGTCGTAGACGAAGACCCGCAGCGGCTCGCCGACCTGGTTGGCGGCGAGGCCGACGCCCTGGGCGGCGTACATCGTCGCGAACAAGTCCTCGACGAGGCGGGCCAGTTCGGGGCCGAAGTCGGTGACCTCCGAGCAGGGGGTGTGCAGCAGCGGATCGCCGTACAGGGTGAGGGGTCTCACGCGGCCGTGGGCGCCGGGGATGGAGCTGTGTCGCATGGCGGCAAGAGTAAGGTCCTGTCGGTCCGCGTCTCCCACACGAGTTCGCCACAGTGCCGCGGTTCGGGAGTGCGAATGGATCTCGATAGGCTGAGGTCCACACCACGTGGCCGTCAGGCTTCAAGGCGCGGCGCGTACGCAAGGAGGATCGAGAACTGATGGCAGGCAACTCGGACCCGCTCTCGCCGCGGGCCAAGCTGGCCGTGACCGCGGGCAAGGCGGTCGCGGCGGCATCGCGCGCCGCAGGGCGCGGCAGCGGTTCGGTGATCGGCGGCCGGGTCGCGCTGAAACTCGACCCCGACCTCCTCGCCCGGCTCGCCCAGAACCTGGACGTGATCCTGGTCTCCGCGACGAACGGCAAGACCACCACCACCCGGCTCATCGCCGAGGCCCTGCGCGCGGCGGGACCCGTCGTCTCCAACGCGCTCGGCGCCAACATGCCGGCCGGCATCACCTCGGCCCTCGCCGGCAGCTCCGACGCCCGCTACGGCGTCATCGAGGTCGACGAGAAGTACCTCGCCGGCGTCGCCCGGGACACCGCCCCGAAGTGCATCGCGCTGCTCAACCTCTCGCGCGACCAGCTCGACCGTGCCGCCGAGACCCGCATGCTCGCCGAGAACTGGCGGGAGGGTCTCGCCGGCTCCAAGTCGGTGGTCGTGGCCAACTGCGACGACCCGCTGGTGGTGTGGGCGGCCTCGTCCTCCCCCAATGTGATCTGGGTCGCCGCCGGGCAGATGTGGAAGGACGACGCCTGGTCCTGCCCGTCGTGCGGTGGCGTGATGCAGCGCCCCGGCGACGACTGGTTCTGCGGCGAGTGCGGCTTCCGCCGCCCCACCCCGAGCTGGGCGCTCTCCGGCGACCACGTCCTCGACCCGCACGGCTCGGCCTGGCCGATCCACCTCCAGCTGCCCGGCCGCGCCAACAAGGCCAACGCCGCCTCCTCTGCCGCCGTCGCCGCCGTGTTCGGGGTGCCGCCGCAGGTCGCGCTGGAGCGCATGTACCAGGTGCAGGCGGTGGCCGGGCGGTACGACGTCGTCCAGTTCCAGGGCCGTGACCTGCGGCTGCTGCTGGCGAAGAACCCGGCCGGCTGGCTGGAGACGTTCTCCCTGATCGACCCGCCGCCCACCCCGGTCATCCTGTCGGTGAACGCGCGCTCCGCCGACGGCACCGACACCTCCTGGCTGTGGGACGTCGACTACTCGCGCCTGACCGGTCACCCGATCTGCGTCGTCGGCGACCGGCGGCTGGACCTGGCGGTGCGTCTGGAGGTCGCCGACCAGCACTTCCAGGTCTACGAGAACCTCGACCAGGCGGTGGCGGCGTGCCCGCCGGGCCGGATCGAGGTCATCGCCAACTACACGGCGTTCCAGGACCTGCGCCGCCGCGTCGGCAACTGAGCACGAGACGTCAGGGGACTTTTGTGAGCGACAACCAACTGCGCATCGTCTGGATCTATCCCGACCTGCTCAGCACCTACGGCGACCAGGGCAACGTTCTCGTCGTCGAGCGCCGGGCCCAGCAGCGCGGCCTGGACGTGGCCCGGCTGGACGTGCGCAGCGACCAGCCGATCCCGACCTCCGGCGACATCTACCTGATCGGCGGCGGCGAAGACCGGCCGCAGCGGCTCGCCGCCGAGCGGCTGCGGCGGGACGGCGGACTGACCCGGGCCGTGGAGAACGGCGCCATCGTGTTCTCGGTGTGCGCCGGCTACCAGATCCTCGGCCACGAGTTCATCAACGACCTCGGCCAGCGCGAGCCCGGCCTGGGGCTGCTGGACGTCGTGTCGGTGCGCGGCGAGGGTGCGCGCTGCGTCGGTGACGTGCTGGGCGACGTCGACCAGCGTCTCGGCCTGCCCCCGCTGACCGGCTTCGAGAACCACCAGGGCGTCACCCACCTCGGCCCCACCGCCCGCCCCCTGGCCCAGGTGCGGTTCGGCAACGGCAACGGCACGGGCGACGGCACGGAGGGCGCGTACAACGACACCGTGTTCGGCACGTACATGCACGGGCCGGTGCTCGCGCGCAACCCGCTGATCGCGGACCTGCTGCTGAAGCTGGCCCTCGACGTCAACGCGCTGCCGCCGACCGACGACCGCTGGTACGAGGCGCTGCGCAACGAGCGGATCGCCGCTGCTCAGCAGCCCGCGTAGGCACAGCACCGCAGCGTGCCCGAGGTACGCGTCAACCTGCTGGTCAACAGCCCGAATGACGACCCATCCGCACAGGTGAGCGGGGTCGTCCAGCAGGCGGACGCGTGCTTCGGTCCGGCCCCCCGGTGCCGCTAGGGTGGCGGGGATTCCAGCCGGACAACGTGGTCCGGTCCCCGGCCCACGTTGAGAAGGTATTTCGGGCTATGCGCATTGGTGTCCTCACGTCCGGCGGCGACTGCCCCGGCCTGAACGCCGTCATCCGGTCCGTCGTGCACCGCGCCGTCGTCGACCACGGCGACGAGGTCATCGGCTTCCGGGACGGCTGGAAGGGCCTCCTGGAGTGCGACTACCTCAAGCTCGACCTCGACGCGGTGGGTGGCATCCTCGCCCGCGGCGGCACCATCCTCGGGTCCTCCCGGGTCCAGCCCTCCCATCTGCGGGACGGTGTGGAGCGGGCCAAGGGCCATGTCGAGGAGCTCGGCCTCGACGCGATCATCCCCATCGGCGGCGAGGGCACGCTCAAGGCCGCGCGGCTGATGTCGGACAGCGGTCTGCCCGTCGTGGGTGTGCCGAAGACCATCGACAACGACATCGCGGTCACGGACGTCACCTTCGGCTTCGACACGGCCGTGGGCGTCGCGACCGAGGCCCTGGACCGGCTGAAGACCACCGCCGAGTCCCATCAGCGGGTGCTGGTGGTCGAGGTCATGGGCCGGCACACCGGCTGGATCGCGCTGCACTCCGGTATGGCGGCCGGTGCGCACGCCATCGTCGTGCCCGAGCGGCCCTTCGACATAGAGGAACTGACCCGGCGGGTCGGCGAGCGGTTCGAGGCGGGCAAGCGCTTCGCGATCGTCGTGGCGGCGGAGGGGGCCAAGCCCCGGGCCGGGAGCATGGAGTTCGACGAGGGCGGCAAGGACATCTACGGGCACGAGCGGTTCGCCGGGATCGCCCGGCAGCTGTCCGTGGAGCTGGAGGGGCGCCTGGGTAAGGAGGCGCGGCCGGTCATTCTCGGGCATGTGCAGCGCGGTGGAACGCCCACCGCGTACGACCGGGTGCTGGCGACGCGGTTCGGGTGGCACGCGGTGGAGGCGGTGCACCGGGGTGAGTTCGGGCACATGACCGCGCTGCGGGGGACCGACATCCTGATGGTGCCGCTCGCGGAGGCCGTGGAGACGCTGAAGACCGTTCCTGACGACCGGTACGAAGAGGCTGAGTGCGTTCTCTGAGCTGAGCTGATCTGCCGAGTGCGGGTCGTGGGTGGCTGCTCGCGCAGTTCCCCGCGCCCCTGAGGGTGTTCCACCGCCCCCGGTCGTAACGGTGACCGGGGGCGGTTCTACTCTTGTGGGCGGACAGATGGCTGCACACCCCCACGAAACAGGAGCCGGCGGAATGGATCACAGCGGGCACGGCATGACCATGGATCTGCCGCCGTTCACGCTGGGACGAGGTCTCGTGTGGTCGGCGGACCCGTTCTTCCTCGTCGCTTGCCTCGTCGCGCTGGCCCTGTACGGGTGGGGCGTCGTGCGGCTCGTCCGGCGCGGGGACAAGTGGCCGGTGGGGCGCACCGTCGCCTACGTCCTGGGCGTGCTCAGCATCGTGCTCATGATGTGCACCGGCCTGAACGACTACGGCATGGTCATGTTCAGCGTGCACATGGTGCAGCACATGGTCATCAGCATGGTGTCGCCCATCCTCATCCTGCTCGGGGCGCCGATCACGCTGGCGTTGCGGGCGCTGCCCACCGCCGGGCGGGGCCGCAAGGGGCCGCGTGAACTGCTGCTGATGTTCCTGCACAGCCGGTACATGCGGATCATCACGCACCCGGCCTTCACGATCCCGCTGTTCATCGCGAGCCTGTACGGGCTGTACTTCACCCCGATCTTCGACACGCTGATGGGCTCCAAGCCGGGCCACATCGCGATGATGGTGCACTTCCTCGCCGTCGGCCTGGTGTTCTTCTGGCCGATCATGGGCGTGGACCCGGGCCCGCACCGCCCGGGCTACCTGATGCGGATGCTGGAGCTGTTCGCGGGCATGCCCTTCCACGCGTTCTTCGGGATCGCGCTGATGATGGCGTCCGAGCCGATGGTGGAGACGTTCAAGAACCCGTCCGCCTCGCTCGGCATCGATGCGCTCTCCGACCAGAACGCGGCGGGCGGCATCGCCTGGGCGTTCAGCGAGATCCCCTCCGTGCTGGTGCTGGTGGCCCTGCTGTTCCAGTGGTACGCCTCGGACCAGCGGCAGGCCAGGCGCACCGACCGGGCCGCCGACCGCGACGGGGACAAGGAGCTGGAGGCGTACAACGCCTATCTGGCATCGCTGAACACGCCGGGTCGCTGAAGACCTCTTCGGTACGGGCCGTGCGCGCCGGGCGTCCGCCGGGCACCATGGAGGGACCGAACCCGAGGAGGGTGTTGCGATGCCCGGTTCCACGAACGGTTCCAACTCGACGAAGACCATGGGAGCGCTCACGCTGGGCGGGCTGGTCGTGGTGACGGCCTACACGGTGGCGCTCGGGAGCAACGGCTGGCTGTGGTTCGGCTGGGTCGTCCTGGGCCTGATCACGCTGGGACTGGTGGTCACGACGCGCAGCACCTGACGGCTCACTCCCGGGGCAGCCGCCCCGCCGAGTGCACGCCGGGCTGGTACTTCGGGAGCCGGACGGTGATCTTCATGCCGGCTCCCACGGCGGTTTCGATGACGAGCCCGTAGTCGTCGCCGTAGACCTGGCGGAGCCGGTCGTCGACGTTGGAGAGGCCGATGCCGCCCGAGGGGCTGACCTCGCGGGCGAGGATGCGGCGGAGCAGGCCGGGGTCCATACCGGCGCCGTCGTCCTCGATGACGACCAGGGCCTCGGCGCCCGCGTCCTGGGCGGTGATCTGGATGTGGCACTTGCCGGAGGACGGGGCCTTGCCTTCCAGGCCGTGCTTGACGGCGTTCTCGACGAGCGGCTGCAGGCAGAGGAACGGCAGGGTCACCGGCAGCACCTCCGGCGCTATCTGGAGGGTGACGGAGAGGCGGTCGCCGAAGCGTGCCCGCACCAGCGCCAGGTAGTGGTCGATGGCGTGGAGTTCCTCGGCGAGCGTGGTGAAGTCCCCGTGCCGGCGGAACGAGTAGCGGGTGAAGTCGGCGAATTCGAGGAGCAGCTCGCGGGCGCGCTCGGGGTCGGTGCGGACGAACGAGGCGATCACCGCGAGCGAGTTGAAGATGAAGTGGGGGGAGATCTGGGCCCGCAGCGCCTTGATCTCGGCCTCGATGAGGCGGGTGCGGGACTGGTCGAGGTCGGCCAGTTCCAGCTGGACCGAGACCCACCGGGCGACTTCACCGGCGGCACGGACGAGCACGGCCGACTCGCGGGGCGCGCACGCGACCAGGGCGCCGTGCACCCGGTCGTCGACGGTGAGCGGGGCGACGACCGCCCAGCGCACCGAGCAGTCGAGCCTGTCGCAGGTGAGCCGGAAGGCCTCGCCGCGGCCGGTTTCCAGGGCGCCCGCGAGGCGTTCCATGATCTCGGTGCGGTGGTGGGAGCCGTCGCCGTCCCAGACCAGGACCTGTCCCCGGTCGGTGAGGCAGAGAGCGTCCGTGCCGAGCAGGGAGCGGAGTTTGCGGGCGGACTTGCGGGCGGTCTCCTCCGTCAGGCCGGCCCGCAGCGGGGGGGCTGCGAGGGACGCCGTGTGCAGGGTCTCGAAGGTGGCGTGCTCGACGGGGGTGCCGAGGCCGGCGAGGCTCTTGGCCCGTGCGGTGCGCCGTCCGAGCCAGACCCCGAGGGCGAGCACCGGGAGCACGGCGACGCACAGGCCCGCCAGGAACCCGCTCATGCCGTGACCTCCGTGCGCAGTTCCTCGGGCAGGTGGAACCGGGCCAGGACCGCCGCGGTGCCGGGCGGGACCCGGCCGGGGGTGGCCAGGGATACGAGGATCATGGTGAGGAAACCCAGGGGCACCGACCACAGCGCGGGCCAGGCGAGCAGGGCGTGCAGGGCGGCGCCCTCGCCCGGGTAGCCCGCCATGGTCGCGGCGACGGCGAGCAGGGCCGAGCCGCCGCCGACCAGCATCCCGGCGGCGGCGCCGGGCGGGGTCAGCCGCCGCCACCAGATGCCGAGGACGAGCAGCGGGCAGAACGAGGACGCCGAGACGGCGAAGGCGAGCCCCACGGCGTCGGCGACCGGCAGTCCGCCGACCAGGACGCTCGCCGCGAGGGGCACGGCCATGGCGAGGACCGTGCCGAGGCGGAAGTACCGTACGCCCCGGGACGGCAGGACGTCCTGGGTGAGGACGCCCGCGACCGCCATGGTCAGTCCGGAGGCCGTGGAGAGGAACGCGGCGAAGGCGCCCCCGGCGACCAGCGCGCCCAGCAGGTCGCCGCCCACTCCCCCGATCATGCGGTCGGGCAGCAGGAGGACGGCGGCGTCCGGGTCGCCGGTGAGGGTCAGTTCGGGGGCGTAGAGACGGCCGAGGGCGCCGTAGACCGGGGGCAGGAGGTAGAAGGCGCCGATCAGGCCGAGGACCGCGACGGTGGTGCGGCGGGCGGCGACGCCGTGCGGGCTGGTGTAGAAGCGGACCACGACGTGCGGCAGTCCCATGGTGCCGAGGAACGTGGCGAGGATCAGTCCGTACGTGGCGTACAGCGGTCGTTCCTCGCGGCTCTCGGCCTGCGACGGGGACAGGTCGCCGCCGCCGCGCTCGGCCTCGGGGACGGGGGCTCCCCGGGCGAAGGTGAGCCGGGTGCCGCGCTCGATGTGGTGGCTTCCTGCGGTGAGTTCCAGGTGTGCGCCGGTGTGGGTACGACCGTCGACGGTGCCGGTCACCGTGACACTCAGGGGCCGATCCAGCCTCAGGTCGATCGAGTCGTCGACGCGCACGACGCGCTGCTCGCGGAAGGTGGCCGGTTCGTCGAAGGCGTGCCGGGGTGCTCCGTCGCTCTGCCAGGTGAGGATCAGGAACAGGGCGGGGACGAGCAGGGCGGTGAGTTTCAGCCAGTACTGGAAGGCCTGGACGAAGGTGATGCTGCGCATGCCGCCGGCGGCCACGGTGGCGGTCACGACGACGGCGACGATCACTCCGCCGAGCCAGTCGGGCGCCCCGGTCAGCACGGTCAAGGTCAGTCCGGCGCCCTGGAGCTGGGGCAGCAGGTACAGCCAGCCGACACCGACGACGAAGGCACCGGCGAGGCGCCGCACGGCCTGGGAGGCGAGGCGGGCCTCGGCGAAGTCGGGCAGGGTGTAGGCGCCGGATCGGCGCAGCGGGGCGGCGACGAAGAGCAGCAGGACCAGGTAGCCGGCGGTGTAGCCGACCGGGTACCAGAGCATGTCGGGGCCTTGGACGAGGACGAGGCCCGCTATACCGAGGAAGGAGGCGGCGGAGAGGTATTCGCCGCTGATGGCGGCGGCGTTGAGGCGGGGGCCGACGGTGCGGGAGGCCACGTAGAAGTCGGAGGTGGTGCGGGAGATGCGCAGGCCGAAGGCGCCGACGAGGACGGTCGCGACGACGACGAGGGCGACGGCGGGGATGGCGTAGCTGGAGTTCATGAGTGGCCGGGGTTCATTCGGTGGGGCTTCAGCGGTCTTCGACGAGGCGTACGAAGTCGCGTTCGTTGCGCTCGGCGCGGCGGACGTACCAGCGGGCGAGCAGGACGAGCGGGACGTAGAGGCCGAAGCCGAGGACGGCCCATTCGAGGCGACGGGTGCCGGGCATCGCCGCGAAGAGCAGCGGGAGCGGGCCGACGAGGAGGCCGAGGACCGCGAACACGGCGAGCGCGGCGCGCAGTTGGGTGCGCATCAGGGAGCGGACATAGGTGTGGCCGAGGGTGGTCTGCTCGTCGATCTCGGTGCGCGGGCGGTAGTAGCCGGAGGCCTGGGGGTACCGTCCGCGCGAGCGGAGCCGAGCGTGGGGGAGGGTGCGGCGGGGCGGGGCGGTGACGACGACGCGGCGTTCGGAGTGGTCCTGGGGCACCGTCACGTCCTCCGCATGAGCAGGTCGCGCAGTTCGCGCGTGTGGCGCCGGCTGACCTGGAGTTCCTCGGAGCCGACGAGGACGCTGACGGTGCCCGCGTCGAGGCGGAGTTCGCCGATGTGGCGCAGGGCGACGAGGTGGCGGCGGTGGATGCGGACGAAGCCGCGGGTGCGCCAGCGCTCCTCGAGGGTGGACAGCGGGATGCGCACCAGGTGGCTTCCCTTGTCGGTGTGCAGACGGGCGTAGTCGCCCTGGGCCTCGACGTGGGTGATGTCGTCGACGGCGACGAAGCGGGTCACCCCGCCGAGTTCGACGGGTATGTGGTCCGGGTCCGGTTCGTGCACGGGGATGCGCGGGGCGGCGCCGCGCAGTTCGGCGGCCCGGCGGACGGCCTCGGCGAGGCGTTCCTTGCGGACCGGTTTGAGGACGTAGTCGACGGCCTTGAGGTCGAAGGCCTGCACGGCGAAGTCCTCGTGGGCGGTGACGAACACGACGAGCGGCGGCCGGGCGAAGCCGGTGAGCAGCCGGGCGAGGTCGAGACCGTCGAGGCCGGGCATCTGGATGTCGAGGAAGACGACGTCGATGGCCTCGGGCCCGGCCGGGCCGGACTCCAGGGCCCGGTTCATGCGGCGCAGCGCCTCGGTCGCGTCGCCGGCGCCCTCGGCGCTGCCGATGCGGGGGTCGGCGTGCAGGAGGTAGAGCAGTTCCTCCAGCGAGGGGCGTTCGTCGTCGACAGCCAGGGCACGCAGCATGAACCCGGAGTGTAGGGGTGATCCGAACGTCTGGACATGTGCCGGGGGTGGACGTCTGCGCCGGATGCGGTGTCCGCGCCCGGCGGGGCGCGGGCCGGGGTGCCGGTGGATACAGTGCCCGCATGAACAGCAGGTCCACGCCGTTCGACGAACTCGACCGGAAGATCATCACTGCGTTGATGGCGAATGCGAGGACGTCGTTCGCCGAGATCGGCACGGCGATCGGGCTGTCGGCCACGGCGGTCAAGCGGCGGGTCGACCGGCTGCGCGAGACGGGCGTGATCACCGGGTTCTCGGCGACGGTGAAGCCGTCGGCGCTGGGCTGGCGCACGGAGGCGTACGTCGAGGTGTACTGCGAGGGCGCCGCCCCGCCACGGCGGCTGGCCGAGGTGGTGCGCGACTACCCGGAGATCGCCGCGGCGATGACCGTGACCGGCGGGGCGGACGCGCTGCTGCACGTGCGGGCGCGGGATGTGGAGCACTTCGAGGAGGTGCTGGAGCGGATCCGGCAGGAGCCGTTCATCCGCAAGACGATCAGCGTGATGGTGCTGTCCCATCTGCTGCCGGAGAGCCCGGAGGCGGGGGCGAGTCATCCGGCCCCCGAGGTGCTCCCGGGCCGCGCAGCAGACGTGCGCTGAGCGGCTGCAAGACGCAGCGTTCCTGCGCGAACGCGCAACCTTTGTTTCTTGTCGGGCACCGCCGCCGGTTCCTACCGTTGTGTCAACCCCCAGTCACACACCGTGAGGAAGCGGAGGGACCCCTCTGTGCCCGACTCCCGTGTGCCGCGTCGGCGGCGCTACCTCGTCTGCGAACCCAGACACTTCGCCGTGCAGTACGCGATCAACCCGTGGATGCATCCCGACGAGCCCGTCGACGTCATCCGCGCCCTGGACCAGTGGCAGGCGCTGGTCGACACCTACCGTGTCCACGGCCATACCGTGGACAGTGTGAAACCCGTTCCCGGCCTGCCCGACATGGTGTTCGCGGCGAACGCGGCGGTCGTCGTCGACGGCCGCGTCTTCGGCTCGCTCTTCCACGCGCCCGAGCGCCGTCCCGAATCCGTGCCGTACGAGGCGTGGTTCAAGACGGAGGGCTACGACGTCTACCACCCCGAGTCGGTGTGCGAGGGCGAGGGCGACCTGGTGCCGGCCGGCCGCTGGATCCTGGCCGGGACGGGCTTCCGGACGACCCGGGAGGCCCATGGCGAGGCGCAGGAGTACTTCGGGACGCCGGTGATCAGCCTGACGCTGGTGGATCCGTACTTCTACCACCTGGACACGGCGTTGTTCGTCCTCGACGAGGGGCACGACGGGAACATCGCGTACTACCCCGAGGCGTTCTCGCCCGGCAGCCGCGAGATGCTGGCCCGGCTGTACCCGGACGCGGTGCTCGCCACGCGCGAGGACGCGATGGCCTTCGGGCTCAACTCCGTCTCCGACGGGCGCCACGTGTTCATCTCACCGGGGGCGACGGGCCTGGCCGGGCAACTGGCCGACCGCGGTTACGTCCCCGTCCCCGTCGACCTGTCCGAGTTCCACAAGGCCGGTGGCGGCATCAAGTGCTGCACCCAGGAGATCCGGGAGACCCGCTCATGACCGCACCCGTCCGCACCGAGGACCCGCAGGGAGCCCGTGGCTCGCGGGAGACCCGTGACGCGCGGGAGACGCGCGGCTCGCAGGAGCTCATCCGCGCGGAGGAGCCGGTCCTCGCGCACAACTACCACCCGTTGCCCGTGGTCGTCGCCCGGGCCGAGGGCACCTGGGTGGAGGACGTGGAGGGGCGGCGTTACCTCGACATGCTGGCCGGCTACTCGGCCCTCAACTTCGGCCACCGGCACCCTGCGCTGATCGAGGCGGCCCACCGGCAGCTCGACCGGCTGACCCTCACCTCGCGCGCCTTCCACAACGACCGGCTCGCCGAGTTCGCGGAGCGGCTGGCGGCGCTGACCGGCATGGACATGGTGCTGCCCATGAACACCGGCGCGGAGGCGGTGGAGAGCGGGGTGAAGGTCGCCCGCAAGTGGGCCTACGACGTCAAGGGCGTACCGGCCGACCGGGCGACGATCGTGGTCGCGGCGGACAACTTCCACGGCCGTACGACGACGATCGTCAGCTTCTCCACCGACGAAACGGCCCGGGCGGGCTTCGGGCCGTTCACCCCCGGTTTCCGGGTGGTGCCGTACAACGACCTGGCCGCGATGGAGGCGGCGGTCGACGAGACGACGGCGGCGGTGCTGATCGAGCCGATCCAGGGCGAGGCCGGAGTGATCATCCCGGACGACGGTTATCTGGCTGGTGTGCGGGAGCTGACCCGCCGCAGGGGCTGTCTGTTCATCGCCGACGAGATCCAGTCCGGGCTCGGCCGTACGGGCCGGACGCTGGCGGTCGAGCACGAGCCGGTGGTGCCGGACGTGCTGCTGCTCGGCAAGGCGCTGGGCGGCGGCATCGTGCCGGTGTCGGCGGTGGTCGGGCGCCGGGAGGTGCTCGGGGTGCTGCACCCGGGTGAGCACGGCTCGACCTTCGGCGGCAATCCGCTGGCGGCCGCGGTCGGTACGGCGGTGGTGGAGCTGCTGGAGACGGGCGAGTTCCAGCGCCGTGCGGCCGAGCTGGGCGTGCTCCTGCGCGAGGGTCTGACGGCCCTGGTCGGCAAGGGCGTCGTCGGCTTCCGCTCGCGCGGGCTGTGGGCGGGCGTCGACATCGACCCCGCACTCGGCACCGGCCGCGAGATCAGCGAACGCCTGATGCGGCAGGGGGTCCTGGCGAAGGACACCCACGGCTCGACGATCCGCCTGGCCCCACCGCTCACCATCACGGGCGAGGAGCTGACGGGGGCGCTCGGGGCGCTGGAGAAGGCGCTGGGCCAAGGACACGGCTGAGGCCACCGGCGGGGGCGGAGGCCCTGGAAGCCACGTCCCCGCTTGCCCTGCGTGAGGCGGCGCGGGCTGCGGACGGGCCCCTCCGCTGGGCCGCGCGGGGCTGCGACCTGCAAACCTGGGCGAAGCAGCGCAGAGCTGCGGACGGCACCTCCGCGAGGCAGCGCGGGGACCCCCGGCCTGGACCGGGCGGGTGCCGCACAGGCGTGCACCCCGACGGCCCGCCGTACGGCGTCGACCGGCTGTTCACCGCGGACGGAAGCGGAGCAGCGTGTTTTCCCGTGGCCGCCCGCGTCGCGTCGGCCGGCACTTTCTCAGCCCAGAGGGGGCCGGGGCGGCGCGCTCGCCTCGGGGCGGCCGCCCCCGCGCGACCGGCCCTTTCCAACGCGGAGGCAGCCGGGCCGGCGTGCCCGGCCCCCGGGCCGTCGCCGCGCATCGACCAGCCCTTTCGGCGCGCGGAGGCAACCGGGGCGGCCGGCCCCTTCCCGCGCGGAGGGGGCCAAGCCGGCGTGCTCCTCCCCCGGCCGCCCGCCTCGCGTCGAGCAGCCCTTCCGCAGCGCTGACCGCAGCCGGGCCGGCACGCTCGTCCCCGGATCTGCCGACACCCTCCGGTCCGCATCCGGAGCGCCTTCACCCCGTCCGGCCCGGGGCCCCGGCCGGCCCTGCACAAGCCGCCCCGCGTCGCCGGAAGGGTGAAGATTGAGGCAAGAGGTGGTAGACCACTCTCAGCGACAGAGAGGTCGGCCGTGGGCGCAGACGAGGTGTACGGCGTTGCCCGGCAGCGGTTCGACGTGGCCGACGCGGCGCCCCTGTTGCTCGATCCACAGGGCGTGGTGACGGGCTGGACCGACGAGGCCCGGCGGCTGCTGGCGTACCCGGCTGCCGAGGCGGTCGGCAGGAAGCTGGCCGACCTGCTGGTCACCGAGGACGCGCAGCGCGTCCCCGACCTGGTGGAGCGGTGCCGCCGGAACGGCGGCTGGGCGGGACTGCTGACGGCCCTCCGCAGGGACGGGCGGCCGGTGAGGGTCGCGGCCCGGATCACCTCGGCCGAGGAGGCACAGGGCGGCGCGCGCTGGCTGTTGCTCCTGTCGGAGCTGTCCGACGCCCCCGGCTGGGACATGAGCCGCACGGTCCTGGAGCAGATGGCGGCGGCCGCCCCGGTCGGCATCGCGATCGTGGACACGGATCTGCGCTTCGTGTGGTCGAACGCCGCGCTGGAGCAGTTCGGCGGCGGTCCGGCGGCGCGCCGGCTCGGGCTGCGGTTCGCGGACGTGCAGCCGGGCATGGACGCACAGGCGGTCGAGGCGCAGATGCGGCACGTCCTGGAGACCGGCGAGCCGGTGGTCGGCTACGAGCACGTGGGCCACGTGCGCTCGGCGCCGCTGCGCGAGACGGCGCACATGCTGTCGTTCACCCGCCTCGAGGACGACCGGGGCCATCCGATCGGCGTGTACTACACGGTCGTGGACATGACCGAGCGGCACCGTGCCCGACAGCGGCTGGCGCTGCTCGACCGTGCGGGCGAGAGCATCGGCCGCAGCCTGGACCTCACGCGCACCGCGCAGGAACTGGCGGACGTGGCCGTGCCGGGGCTGGCCGACTTCGTCACCGTGGACCTGCTGGAGTCGGTGCTGCGGGGTGGCGAGCCGGTGGCCGGGCCGCTCGCGGACTCGGAGGAACCGGTGGAGCTGCGCCGCGCCGGCTACCGGTCCGCGCAGGACGATCTCGTGGAGGCCGTCATCGAGATCGGCGAGGGGGTGGCCTTCCGGGCCGGAACGCCGCCCTTCCGCTGTCTGGCGACGGGACGGTCGTGGCGCGCGGAGCGGCTCGACCCGCTGACCCGGGACTGGACCACGCGGACCCCGAGCGGCCGCCGGGCCACCTTCCGGGAACTGGGCCTGCACAGCGTGATGACCGTGCCGATCCGCTCGCGCGGCATCACCCTGGGCATCACGACCTTCTACCGGCGCGAGAACCGGGAGCACTTCGACGAGCAGGACCTGCGGCTGGCCGAGGACCTCGTCGCCCGCGCGGCCGTCTGCGTGGACAACGCCCGCCGCTACACCCGCGAGCGGGACGCCGCGCTCGTCCTGCAGCGCAGCCTGCTCCCCCACCGCCTGCCCGAGCAGGACGCCGTCGAGGTGGCCGCGTGCTACCGGCCGGCCGACGAGCTGACCGGGCTCGGCGGCGACTGGTACGACCTCATCCCGCTGTCCGGGGCGCGGGTGGCGCTGGTCGTGGGCGAGGTGCCGGGGCACGGCATCGACGCCGCCGCTGCCATGGGGCAGTTGCGGACCGCCGTGCGGACCCTGGCGGCTCTGGATCTGCCGCCCGCGGAGGTGCTGGCGCACCTCGACGACCTGGTGGCGCGTTCGGCCAGGGAGGAGGGCGCGGAGCCCGGGACGATGGGCTCCGCGGGCACGCCGGGCGTGGGCTCCGGTTGCCTGTACGCCGTCTACGACCCGGTCGACGGGGGGTGTGCGCTGGCCGCGGCGGGACACCCCGCCCCGGCCGTGGTGCGGCCCGACGGCTCGGTCGTGTTCGTCGAACTGCCGCAGGGACCGCCGCTCGGCGTGGGCGGCCCGCCCTTCGAGGCGGTCGAGCTGTCCCTGGCCGAGGGCAGCACCCTGGCGCTGCACACCGACGGACTGCTGGCCCGGGGCGACACCTGGGCCGTCGACGCCGGCCGGGAGCGGCTGCGCCGGGCCCTGGAGCGGGAGGGTCCGCTCGAGTCGTACTGCCGGTCCGTGGTCGACGCGCTGGTCCCGGCCCGCCCGTACGACGACGTGGCCTTGCTGATGGCCCGGACGAAACGTCTCGGCAGCGGGCAGGTCGCGGCCTGGGACCTGCCCTCGGACCCTGCCGTGGTCGCCGACGCCCGCCGCACGGCCACCCGGCAGCTCGCGCACTGGGGCCTTGACGAGCTGGCCTTCACCACGGAACTGGTGGTGAGCGAGCTCGTCACCAACGCCATCCGGTACGCCACCGGATCCATCCGGCTGCGGCTGATCAGGGAGCGCGCCCTGGTCTGCGAGGTCCTCGACGGCGGCGCCACCGCGCCCCATCTGCGCCATCCCCGGACGACGGACGAGGGCGGGCGCGGGCTCTTGCTGGTCTCCCAGCTCACCCAGCGGTGGGGGACGCGGTTCCTCCCCGAGGGCAAGATCATTTGGGCCGAGCAGTCCCTGACGGATCTTCCCCGGTGAAGACGGTCCGGCTTCGCCCATACCGTGCGAAACTGGTGTGACCCCGGCAGCGGTGAGGCGGCAGCCATGGCGGAGACGGCGATCGACTACGGCGCGGTGTTCAAGGCTCTGCCCGGCATGGTGGCGCTCCTGACGCCGGAGCTCGTGTACGCGGACGTCAACGACGAGTTCGTCCGCGTCTCCGGTCGCTCGCGCGAGCAGCTGGTCGGCAAGTACCTGTTCGACGTCTTCCCGGACAACCCCAACGACCCGGCCGCGACGGGCATGCGCAATCTGGAGGCCTCGCTGTACCGCGTCCTGGCCACCGGGGAGCGCGACGCCATGGCCCTGCAGCGCTACGACGTCGAGGACCCGGAGCGGCCCGGCGAGTGGTCGAAGCGCTACTGGAGCCCGGTGAACGCGCCGCTGCTCGGCCCGGACGGCAAGGTCGTGCTGATCCTGCACCGCGTGGAGGAGGTCACGGAACTGATCCGGGCCCGGGGCGGATCTCCGGGGAACCGGGGCAGCCGGTCCCGGGTGCTGGAGGCTGAGCTGTACACCCGCGCCCGCGAGCTGCAGGAGCTCAACGAGCGGCTGCGCCGGGCGCACTCCCGGGAGCGGGAGGTGGCGCTGGCGTTGCAGGAGGCGATGCTTCCCGCTCCGCGGCAGGTCCGCAATCACCCGGCCGCCGTCCGGTACCGGCCCGCCGTGGGCGCGCTCAACGTGTGCGGGGACTGGTACGACCTGGTCGACCTGGTGGGCGGCGACCGGATCGGCGTGTCCGTGGGCGACGTGGTCGGGCACGGCCTGGAGGCGGCCGGTGTGATGGGCCAGCTGCGCAGTGCGCTCAGCGCTGCCTCACGGGTCGCCGGCGGGCCTGCCCAGGCCCTGGACGTGCTGGGCCGCTACGCCCACGTCATCGACGGGGCCGAGTCGGCGACCGCCGCCACGACGTTCATCGACTGCGACCGCCACGTCATCACGTACAGCAGCGCCGGCCACCCCCCGCCCGTGCTCGTTCACGCCGACGGCCGCACCGAGTTCCTCGACCAGGCCACGGACACACCGCTCGACGCCCGCCCGGACCCGATCCCGAGACCCCAGGCCGAGACCACGTTCACGCCGGGCGCCACGCTCGTGCTCTACACCGACGGCCTGATCGAACGGCGTCGCGAGGACATCGACAAGGGCCTGGAACGGCTCGCCGACGCCCTGCGCGACCATCGGGGCCAGGACCCCGAGACGCTCGCCGACACCGTTCTGCTGGAGTTGCTCCCGCCCGGCGGCGCCACCGACGACACGGCGCTGATCATCGTGCGCCTGTGAGCTACATCCGGGTCTTGCCGTGGTCGAGCAGCCGGACGCGGTCGACGTTCTGCCGGTCCTCGGCGTCCGCGCTGGGCTCACCGGCGAACCAGGCGTCGAGGATTTCCGTGAGCAGCGGCTGCGACGTCAGCCGCAGGCTGAGCGCGAGCACGTTGGCGTCGTTCCAGCGGCGCGCCCCGTCGGCCGTGTAGGCGTCCGTGCACAGGGCCGCCCGCACGCCGGGCACCTTGTTCGCCGCGATCGAGGCGCCCGTGCCGGTCCAGCAGCACACCACCGCCTGGTCGGCCGTGTGTTCGGCGACCTCGCGGGCCGCGGCCTCGGAGCACACCGCCCACTGCGGGTCGTCCCCCGGGCGCAGCGCGCCGTGCGGGCGCACCTCATGACCCCGCTCGCGCAGGGCGGCCACGAGGGAGCGGGCGACGGGTTCGTCCATGTCCGAGGAAACAGCGATCCGCATGCCTGGCAGGTTACTCGCCGGGAGCACCGGCCCACAGCGTCCGTACCGCCCGCAAGAGCCACCGGCAGGTCACGCACCCCCGCTATCGCGCCACCCCACCCGTTCGGCTTGCCCGTCACCCGGGTGGCGCAGCACGCTGGTCCCGTGACCCTCCCCAGCCGCAGGAGCACCACCGGACACCCAGGCCTGACTGACCATCAGTCAAATGGCGAAGGATCTGTGTCCTCCGCCCGCACGAGGTGCCCGGTGACCGAGCCTGCACCTACACTGGCACCCCACGACATGCCGGTTGACCTGCTGGAACGCGGCGGTTGAGGCCACCGCGAGAGTCGAGGAGCGCCCGCTTTGTTCTACTACCTGCTGAAATACGTGCTGCTGGGCCCGCTGCTGCGACTGGTCTTCCGGCCTCGAATAGAGGGCCTGGAGCACGTTCCCGCGGAGGGCGCCGCCATCGTCGCCGGCAACCACCTGTCGTTCTCGGACCACTTCCTGATGCCCGCCATCCTCAAACGGCGCATCACCTTCCTCGCGAAGGCCGAGTACTTCACGGGCCCGGGCGTCAAGGGCAGGCTGACGGCCTTCTTCTTCCGCAGCGCGGGGCAGATCCCGGTCGACCGCTCCGGCAAGGACGCGGGCCAGGCCGCGATCCGCGAGGGTCTCGGCGTGCTGAGCAAGGACGAGCTGCTCGGCATCTACCCGGAGGGCACCCGCTCGCACGACGGCCGGCTCTACAAGGGCAAGGTCGGGGTGGCGGTGATGGCCCTCAAGGCCGGCGTCCCGGTGATCCCCTGCGCGATGATCGGCACCTTCGAGGCCCAGCCGCCCGGCAAGGTCATCCCCAACATCCACCCCGTGGTGATCCGCTTCGGCGAGCCCCTCGACTTCTCCCGCTACGAGGGCATGGAGAACGAGAAGGCCGTGCTGCGCGCCATCACCGACGAAATCATGTACGCGATCCTCTCCCTGTCCGAGCAGGAGTACGTCGACCGGTACGCGGCCGTGGTGAAGGCCGAGGAGGCAGCCGCGACGAAGGAGCGGAAGTTCCGGCGCATGCCCCTCAGTTGAGCTCTGCTGTCGGCAGAGACCCGTTCCCCGGCCGGCCTTCGGCGATCTACGGTCACGGCATGAGACGTGCTGTGGTGATCGGGGCGGGCGGGCAGATCGGCAGGCCTGCGGTGCAGGTGCTGGCGCGGGACGGCTGGGAGGTGACGGCCGCGTCACGCGGCGGCCACCGGGACGAGAACTGGCCCGGTGAGGTGCGGACGGCGCTGCTGGACCGCGAGGACGACGCGGCGCTCGGCGCGCTGATCGGCGACGGCTGCGACCTCGTGGTCGACCTGGTCGCCTACGGACTGCGGCACGCACGGCAGCTCACGGGCCTGGCCGACCGGATCGGCGCGGCCGTGGTCGTCTCCTCCGTGTCGGTGTACGAGGACGGCAAGGGCAGGGGCTTCGACACCATGGGTGAGCCGGACGGGCTCCCGCGGTACCCCGTGCCGATCCCGGAGGACCAGGTCACGGTCCCGCCGGGGGACGCCACGTACAGCACCCGCAAGGTGGCCCTGGAGCGTGAACTCCTCGCGGCGGCCGACCGGTTGCCCACGACCGTGCTGCGCCCGGGCGCGGTCCACGGGCCGCACAGCCCGCTCCCCCGCGAGCTGTACTTCGTCAAACGGAACCTCGACGGCCGACGCAGGAGGGTGCTCGCCTTCCGGGGTGAGAGCGTCTTCCACACCTCGGCGGCGCGCAACATCGCCGAACTGATCCGGCTGGCGGCGGGCCGGCCGGGCTCGCGGGTGCTCAACGCCTGTGATCCCGAGCCGCCGGCCGTGTCGGAGATCGGTGCAGCGGTGGACGCGGTCATGGGAGTGGAGACGGACACCGTTCTGCTGGACGGGCCCGCGCAGACGTCCGTGGGCCGTACGCCCTGGTCGGCTGAGCTGCCCGTGCTGTGCGACATGTCCGCCGCGGAACGGGAGCTGGGCTACCGGCCGGTCGTGTCCTACCCGGACGGTCTGCCCGGGACGGTCGAGTGGCTCACCCGCCGGCTGTCCGGGCAGGACTGGCGGGCGGCGTTCCCCACCCTCGCCCGCGTCTACCCGGATCTCTTCGACTACGCGGCGGAGGACGCCTGGTTCGCGGCCCCGAGGACTTGAGGAGGGGCGGCCGGTGTCCCGGCCGCCCCTCACCACCGTCGGACGACGGCTACGGCTACGGCTTCGGCGTGGCGTGCGGCGCGCAGGTCACGTCGGCGCCGTCCAGCTTGCCGGTGAGCAGGTAGCTGTCCACCCGGGGGTTGATGCACGGGTTCACCAGGCTGGTGACACCGTGGGAACCCGCGTCCTTCTCCGTGATCAGGCGGGAGCCCTTGAACCGCTTGTGCAGTTCCACGGCGCCCTCGTACGGCGTGGCCGCGTCCCGCTCGGACTGGACGATGAGCACGCCGGGCAGGCCCTTGCCGGTCTTGACGTTCAGCGGCGTCTGCTGCTTGGCCGGCCAGGTGGCGCACGGCAGGTTCATCCAGGCGTTGGCCCAGGTCATGAACGGGTGGTCCTTGTGGAGCCGCGTGTTGTCGCGGTCCCACGTGCGCCAGCTGGTGGGCCACTTGGCGTCCGCGCACTCCACGGCGGTGTAGACGGCGTTGCCGTTCTCCGAGGACGCGTTGCCGGCCGTGTCGGACAGGTCCGGGGCGGCGGCGTCGACGAGCGCCTGGGTGTCGCCGGCGACGTACTTGCTGAAGACCGAGGCGGTCGGCGCCCAGGCGGAGTCGTAGTAAGGGGCGCTCTGGAAGAAGGAGATGAGCTCGGCCGGGCCGACGACCCCGCCGATGGGGTTCTTCTTCGCGGTGGCGCGCAGCTCCAGCCACTTCGCCTGGACGGCGGCCCGGGTGGTGCCCAGGTGATAGGTCGCGTCGTTCGCGGCGACCCAGTCCTGCCAGTCCTTCCAGCGGCCCTCGAACGCGACGTCCTGGTCCAGGTTGGCCTGGTACCAGATCTTCTCCCGCGAGGGGTTGACCACGCTGTCGACGACCATGCGGCGCACGTGGCCCGGGAAGAGGGTGCCGTAGACGGCGCCCAGGTAGGTGCCGTAGGAGACACCCAGGAAGTTGAGCTTCTTCTCGCCGAGGGCGGCGCGGATGACGTCGAGGTCTCGCGCGGTGTTCGGCGTGGTCATGTGCGGCAGCATCGCGCCGCTGCGCTCCTGGCAGCCTTCGGCGTACTCGCGGGCCAGCTTGCGCTGGGCGAGCTTGTCGGCCTCGGAGTCGGGCACCGGGTCGGCCTTGGGCGCCTTGACGAACTCCTGGGGATCGACGCAGGAGATGGGCGCGGACTTGCCGACGCCGCGCGGGTCGAAGCCCACGAAGTCGTAGGCCTTGGCCGCGTTGGCCCAGACGGCGTTCTTGTTGGTGACCCGGGCCGGGAAGCGCAGCCCGGAGCCGCCGGGGCCGCCGGGGTTGTAGATGAGCGCGCCCTGCCGCTCGGCCTTGGTGCCGGTGTTGCCGATGCGGTCGACGGCGAGCTTGATCTGCTTGCCGTAGGGCTTGGCGTAGTCGAGCGGCACGGTGACGTACCCGCACTGGATCGGCTTGGCCAGGTTCCAGTCGGCGGGGCAGTCCTGCCAGTCGATGCCGGCCTTCGCGGCCCGGGCGGCGGCGATCGCGGTGCCCTTGGCCTCCCGGTCCCGGCCGTGGCCGCTGCCCGCGCTCGCGTTCGCGTTCGCGGTGGGCGCCGCGACGGCGCCGGCTATCAGCGTGGCCGTGACGAGCGCGCCGGCCGAACCGAGCGCCGCCAACCGGTTCTTCGGTCTCGAACCCCTCAAGGGGGACCTCCCCGTACCTCGTTGAGATCAGTACGGGGGATCCTCCCGGTTGTGGGGTCCCTGACAACAGGGTCGGGAGCCCTTCTTTGCCAATCCGATAAACGGAGAGGGTGTACTTCTCTGCGGACGCCGGGTCCGCGAGGGGGAACGCCCGGGTCTGCGGGGCGGACGCCTAGAGCGTGTCTCTTTGAGAGCTGATCAGTTGATCGGATATGCCTGTCCGGTTAGTGATCACTGATGCGATGTGGGGCCGGATCGAGCCGCTGAT